>JAZKAN010000002.1:0-69013 GCA_040389125.1 Patescibacteria group bacterium
ACGAGAGAATCCTCAAGAAAATTGAGGGTAAAAAAGCTAGTGAATCTAGTGTTATTAAAACATGGTCACGAGCGTGTGTTATCGCACCTGAAATGATTGGTTTTACATTTGGCGTTCACAACGGCAAAACTCACATTGATGTACTCGTCAGTGAAGACATGGTGGGTCACCGACTTGGTGAGTTTTCTCCAACTAAAAAATTCTCTAAACACGGAGGTAAAATGCAAAAAGAGCTCGAGCAGAAGAAAAAAGAGGGTGAAATCACTGCTGCAAAGGCTGCTAAAACAACTGGTGATACTGCGAAAAAGTAATCCAATTTTTATATTAAAATCATGGCAACAGCACACGCTACACTTTCAAACTTCCGACAATCACCTCGCAAAATGCGAATGGTTGCAAACCTTGTACGCGGTAAAAAAGTTGCGGATGTTCTCGTAAACCTCGGTTTTACTGCAAAGCGTGCATCAAACCCAATTAAAACTTTGATCGAGTCTGCACTTGCAAATGCAAAGGCTCTCGACATTCCCACAGAAAACCTCATTGTTTCTACTATCACTGTGGACGCTGGCAAAATCCTATACCGACGACGACCAGCAGCTCGAGGTAGTGCACACCCAATCCGAAAGCGAACAAGTGCTATTTTTGTTGAATTGGGAGAGAGTAAGGCGGGAAAGAAGGTGAAGATTGCTAAGGAGGCTTCAGCTCCAGCAGTAGTTGCTGAAAAGAAGGCTGTAAAGAAAACTCCTGTAAAAAAAACATCAAAAACAACAAAATAATATGACACACACAGTACACCCATATTCACATCGCCTAGGCATTATTCGAGACTGGAAGTCACGATGGTTTGGCGTGGGTGAACAGTACAAAAACTTTCTAAAAGGTGATGTGCTTCTCCGTGAATTCCTCGAGAAAAAACTCCGTGGTCAGTATGTAAGTAGTGTTGAGATGGAGAGAAGTGAAAAAGCACTCCGCATCATTATTGAAACATCACGACCTGGTATGATTATCGGTCGCTCTGGCGATGGAGCTCTCAAACTAAAGGCAGATATCATGGCATTTATTGCAAAAAAGAAACTTGTCACGGGTGGTGAGGTAAAACTCGACATCAAAGAAGTTCGAACTCCAGAATCAAACTCTATGATCGTTGCACAGATGATTGCAGATGGTCTCGAGAAACGACTTCCATTCCGACGCGTAACAAAACAAATGGTGGAGAAAGTCATGGCAAACCGAGATGTGCTTGGAGTCAAAATCGAGCTTTCAGGACGACTCGGAGGTGCGTCAATGGCACGTCAGGAGAAAATCAAGCGTGGACGAATCCCACTTCAGACATTCCGCGCAGATGTTGATTTTGTAAAATACGAAGCTCGTCTTCCATACGGTGCGATCGGTATCAAGGTTTGGATCTATAAAGGCGAGATCTTCGCAAAAGAAAAATAATTTTTTAATACACGACCATGTTAGTCCCAAAAAAAGTTAAATATCGAAAGTGGCATACTATGCGAAAAAACGACGCCAAAGTCGGCGTTGCTTCACGTGGTACAACAATCTCTTTTGGCTCATATGCTATCAAGGCAACTGAAGGCAAACGTATCATGTCAAACCAGATCGAAGCTGCTCGAAAGGCACTTTCCCGCGCTGTGGGTAAAACTGGCAAGGTATGGATTCGCATTTTCCCAGATATGCCACTCACTAAAAAGCCAGCCGAAGTAAAGCTTGGAAAGGGTAAGGGAGATTTGTTTGGATACTGCGCACCGGTCAAGCCAGGACGCATTATCTTTGAAGTTGATGGTGTTACAGAGGCTGTTGCACGAGAGGCTCTCCGAAAGGCGGGTACAAAACTTCCAGTCAAGACTCGTATCGTTTCTCGAGCATAATTTTACATATACATATGAAAAAAGACGCTAAAAAAGAATTAATAAAGAAAAATCCAAAGGAGTTGCAGGCTGCTATTTTGGAAAAACGAACAGCGCTTCAGACATTTCGATTTGCTGTTGCAGGTAGCAAGGCACGCAATGTAAAAGAAGGCCAGACACTCAAGCGTGATATTGCTCGTATCGAGACACTCCTTACAGCACTCAAGAATAAATAATACAAAACCATGGCTACCAAAAATACAAAAAAAATAATTTCTGAAAAAACACCAGTTGCATCAAAGGGTAAACAGCTCGTGGGCGTGGTGACTTCGGATAAAATGAAAGATACTGTCGTGGTGCAGGTTTCTAGATTTGTAAAACACCCAAAGTATGGTAAGTTCATAAACATGCACAAGAAATTCAAGGCGCATGATGCTGGAAATACCAAGAAAATAGGGGACAAAGTGACAATCGAGGAATGCAAACCAATTTCAAAAGACAAGCATTTCAAAATAGTATAATAATTGTGCAGACTTCCGAATAATTTTAATTAAAACACCATGATACAGCCACAATCAATCGTCAAAATATGCGACAACACAGGAGCCAAAATTGGGCGAGTGTTCAAGGTGCTCGGTAGTTCTAAAAAGCGATACGCATCGATCGGCGAACTCGTTGTGCTCTCTGTTCAAAAGGCAGAACCACGAAAAGGTACAAAGAAAAAAGACGTTGTGTATGCTCTTGTTGTACGACAACGAGCTCCATTTCGCCGAAAGGATGGATCATACATTCGATTTGATGAAAATGCAGTTGTAATTGTGAGTAAGGATCCAAAGAAAAAGGAGCCGGTTGCTGCACGTGTGTTCGGACCCATCCCACGAGAAATCGGTGAAGTGGGATACCAAAAGATAATTTCATTGGCACCAGAAGTCGTATAATACTCCTTTAATTTTACATATATGAAAATCAAAAAAGACGACAAGGTAATAGTAATCGCAGGCAAGGACAAGGGTAAATCTGGTTCTGTGGTCAAAGCGATGCCAAAGGAAAACAAAGTAGTTGTTTCTGGTGTAAACATACTCAAGGTTCACAAGAAAGCTCGCAAGGGTGGTGAAAAGGGTCAGATCATCGACAAGACAATGCCAATTCACGTTTCAAACGTAAAGCTTGCAGAGAAAAAAGCCAAAGCAAAGAAAACAAAGTAATTTTAAACAACTAAAACTGCCATGGAAACAACAAAAGACAAAGTAGCATCTGCGTTCACAGCCCTCAAGGGTGAGTTTGGATACAAGAACAAAATGCAGGCACCAAAGATTGTGAAATTGGTGGTTTCTTCTGGTGTGGGATCAATCAAAGATAAAAAGAAAATTGAACTCGTGATCGACCGTCTCGCTCGCATCACTGGTCAGAAACCAGTCAAGAAAGGCGCAAAGCAATCTGTGGCAGCGTTTAAGGTGCGAGAAGGGGACACAGTAGGAACACAGATCACTCTTCGAGGTGCGCGCATGTACGATTTTATTGACCGACTCATTCACATCGCTCTCCCTCGAACAAAGGACTTCCGTGGTATTTCTGCAAACGGCATTGATGAAATGGGTAACTACACAGTCGGCATCCGCGAGCACTCTATTTTCCCTGAAACAGGCGATGAGGAACTCAAAGATATTTTCGGTCTCGCTATCACTGTCGTCACAAACGTAAAGAATCCAAAAGAAACTCGTGCATTTTTGACTCACCTCGGATTTCCATTCAAGAAAGTAGAAACAAAGGAGGCAAAAGTTGCAAAGGTTATAGAAACCAAAGGCAAAGCAAAATTCGGTAAAAAATAGAACTTTCAATTTTCAAAATCTCAAATCAAAACACCCCACTCGGGGTGTTTTGATTTACTTGTATTTTCTTGAAAAGTATGGTTTTATATTGTAGGAGGCTGTAAAGAGATGACGGCGGATACAATCATATTGATTTGTTGGATAGGCCTTGGCTTGTCCGTGCTTTGCTTGATTCGAGGGTGGCAACTCAGACTCCGTGCTCGACGTAGAGAGCTCGTGCAGAAAGTCACTCTGTACATGAAAGGTGGAGCATCGGCAAACACCTACCACAAAATCATTATTCGAGTGGTTGCAGGTCGTCAAGTGGTGGCTATCTGCTATGACAAAGGTCGCGAAATAGTCGTCGCTAAGGTGACTGTGGGGAATTGGACTGTTCAAACCGAGTCCATTCCCAATGAACTCAATCTCTATTCCGACATTAGCGAGGGGGAAGAAATCCTGGAATGGCTGAATCAAATTGCAGGATATTTGCGCACCTATAACATACCACTTGTGGCGGCGTGAAATGCCACCACCAAATCAAGCCGGCGTACCCACATGGGTCCGCCGGCTTTTCACATGCTCAAAACTTGTTTTAAATATGAGAGTATGTTTCCATTATATGAGGAGGGAGATATGCATAGGCTAACGCTCAGCATGGCCAGTTTCATCAGTGGGGAATTGGTAAAGGATCTTTGGAGGATGACGGACGGTAGCAATACCTGCTTTAGCTATCTCGACCGCGGGCATTTTGAGGCAGGGGTGGAGATATGTGAATTTTTTGTTGACATTGGGAGTATGAAAAAAAGACTTGAGTCTACTGGACCTCAATCTCACCCTTGCTCAAGGTTCAATTTTTCCCTGGAGCTGAGTGAGTCAGCACGAGCAAAGCCAAATGGAATGCTTGTGTTGGGCGTGTTGCAGAGTATGTCCAAACCCACTCAATGCCTTTTGTCTCGTTTGCTAAACGGGAGAAATCTGCGTGAGCATCATCTGCAAGCGATAGAAGATTTCTTTTTTGAATTACATCGGCTCCTAGCATGACTTGTATCCGTTCACCAGCTGGCGTACCCTATCTCGGTCCGCCAGCTTTTCGTGTCTACACCATATAAATTTAAATTAAGCTCTCAACCCAGCCTTTTTCTACCCCTTGCATTTTATTCTTATGTGTGATATAATACAGGAGAAAGCTGAAGTGGGGCAGCTATAGACTCCATTCGCCGTCGGGCGTTAAATAGATCATTGATAAGGTGGTAGAAAATGTTTGAAACGAATCAGACCCTCACAATTCAGTGGCCAGCACCCCTGGTCATTGTAGCGTCCCTCGCGTTTGCAATTCTGATAGTTGGTGGAGGTGCATGGTACCTTCATTGGCGAATCAAGGTAGTTATCGAGAAAGCTCTGAGCAAAGGAAAGGGTCTAAGTCATAAAGACGCTCAGCTCCAGACTACTCGCTACAATCTTGCTGGGCAGATTAAAAATACTCTGGCAACAACTGCAAAAGATCACCCAGTAAGTGATTTCATTCATGTGGAAAACTTATCGGATCGAGCAGAACTTTGCAGGTATGTTGTGACAGCTTTCTATGTAAAAAGAAGCGTTGAATTGATTGTCCAAGTGACTGTGATGAAAGACTCGATTACTGCTCAAACTGCTTCTGGTCCGCACAGTAGTCTGGGGTGCAGGGCTGATAGCGGAGACATGCTACTTTTTTTGGAAGGAATAAAAGATGAGGTCAGGGAGTTTAGGCCTAAATCCTAAACACTTGAATCATCATACTAGCCGGTGCGTCCTTCGGGACGCGCCGGCTTTTCACATGCAAAAAATTACGTACCCACTAGCATTACAGAAGCATGAGCATTTTTGGAGACCCCGCAGGCCTGAAGCATGGTTCTGTCAACGACCCGCCTTTTAGGGGCGGGCTCATTGACAGATTCAGGTCGAGGAAATGCTGAAAGTCCCGCAGGGGACTTGAAGGAATCTCCAAAAATGCTCATGCTTCTGTAATGCGAACTCTTAGTTTGACTCCCACACGGTAATCTGATAGTATGACCCCAGCTTGTAAAAGCTAATTTTATTTCATGGCAAAAACATCAGTAAAAGCACGAGCAGCTAAAACCCCGAAATTCGGGACACGAGCGGTAAACCGTTGCTTTCGATGTAGTCGAAAACACGGATTCATGCGTGATTTCGGTCTCTGCAGAATCTGTTTTCGAGAGTTAGCAAACGAGGGAAAAATCCCTGGAATAAAAAAGTCCTCATGGTAGAGGCGCAAAACTAGTTGTCTCGGTAAGTCAGAGAATCTCTTCTCTCGATACTACCCAGATATAATACACAACACACAATGCACGACCCAATTGGAGATATGATTATCCGAATAAAGAACGCCTCAGACTCACGAAAAGAATCTGTGGTATTTCCGCATTCAAAACTCAAACTGGCTATTCTCGACACACTTCTAAAGGAAGGTTACGTAAAGTCATTTGGAAAGAAAGGTAAAAAGGTAGCAAAATTCATCGAGGTTGTTCTCGTATACGTAGACGGAGCACCACGAATCACTGGTGTCGAGCGTGTGTCAAAAACATCAAAGCGAATCTACACAAAGTCACAGGAGATTCGATCTGTAAAAAGTGGAATGGGATCGCTCATTCTCTCGACTCCACAGGGAATTATGACAGACAAGGCTGCTAAAAAGGCAAATGTTGGAGGCGAGGCTCTCTTTAAAATCTGGTAATACAAAACATATGTCACGAATCGGAAAAAAAATAATAGCAATTCCAGAGAAAACAACAGTCACTACAGACGGTCTGAATTTTACTGTAGTTGGACCACTCGGAACACTCACAAAAAAGTTCAAGTCTGATATCGTGATCACGATAGGAGACAAAGAAATCACTCTCGAACCAAAACGCGTGACACTTGAAAACAAGGCACTGTGGGGAACATATGCATCCCACCTCATGAATATGGTAAACGGCGTTACAACTCCATTTTCTAAAAAACTGATCATCGAGGGAATCGGATATAAATCTGAAGTCAAAGGCGACAACCTCGTCATGGCTCTCGGATTTTCACACCCTGTTATTGTTCCGATTCCAAAGGGCTTGAAAGTAACTGCAGAGAAAAATATCATCACTGCAACAGGTATCGACAAAGAAGTCGTGGGAGAGTTTGTTGCAAACATACGATCACTCAAGAAACCAGAACCATACAAAGGTAAGGGTATTCGATACGAGGGAGAAGTGGTCAAGCGTAAACAAGGCAAGAAATCTGCATAATCTCAATATATAAAATAGTATGAAATCATTAAACATTAAAAACGAAAAGAGAGTACGACGACACGCGAGAATTCGCTACAGTGTTGTGGGTACTCCTACAAAGCCCCGCCTCTCTGTATTCAAGTCAAACAAACACATCGCTGTTCAGCTGATCGATGATGAAAACGCAGTCACACTCGCGTCAGTACATTCTCGAGATGTTAAAGGTAAAACAATGATGGAAAAGTCGAGAGCAGTCGGAGAGGCAATCGCTACAAAAGCGGCTGCCAAGAAAATTGAGACGGTTGTTTTTGACCGAGGAGGATTCCGATACATTGGGTGTGTGGAGGCTCTCGCAGAAGGCGCACGCAAAGGCGGACTCAAATTTTAAAAAATATTATGGATACAGAAATTAAAAAAACAGAAGGTGATGTGGTAAGTGCAGGAGCACCTGATTCTCGCGATAATGCGCAGGGTGGTAGTCAAGGTTCATCGCGTGAATTTCGAAAGAATACTCGCAAGGCACCTCCACGCCGTGAGGCTCGCGTCAAGCCTGAATTCGATCAGAAGATCGTCAGCATTCGCCGCGTGACTCGAGTGGTAACAGGAGGCCGACGATTCAGTTTCTCTGTTGGTATTGTGATTGGTGACCGCAAGGGTCGCGTCGGTGTGGGACAAGGCAAGGCAGGAGACACTCCGATCGCTATCGACAAGGCTGTTCGTGATGCTCGCAAAAACATGATCACTGTCCCTATGACCAAAAATGGTTCGATTCCACACGAAGTTGACGCAAAGTTCTCGAGCTCTCGAGTACACATCATGCGTGCACCAGGCAAGGGTATTCTCGCTGGATCGTCTGTTCGAACAGTACTTGAATTCGCTGGCGTAAAAGAAGTCAGTGCAAAAATCTTTTCTCGAAGCAAGAACAAAGTAAACAATGCCAAAGCAGCAGTAAAGGCTCTCGCAACACTCAAGTTGCCAAAGAATAAATAAAAATACCATGCAAACTCATAATCTAAAGCGAACACACGCAAATAAAAAAGCACGACAAGTAGGTCGTGGGGGAACTCGTGGAAAAACAGCAGGACGTGGAACAAAAGGACAGAACGCGCGTGCGGGTCACAAGAAACGACCAGAAATCCGAGATTTCATCAAACGTCTTCCTAAACTTCGTGGACGAGGTAAAAATATCAACACAAGTATTCAAACAAAACCAGTTGTTGTGAATTTAAAGGACCTCAAAAAATGTAAAGATGGAGATACTGTATCTCCTCGAACACTCGTAAAACATGGTATAGTGAGTAAGGTCGCTGGTGACCTTCCTCGAATCAAAATCCTGGGCAGTGGTACAGTTGAGGTGAAACTGACTGTAAAAGACTGCGAAGTCTCAGCTAGTGCAAAGGAGGCAATCGAGAAAGCTGGAGGGACGGTTGTTCTTTAAAATCTCATTCTCCTCATGGCTTTTTAAAACACGGAGTCGCTCGGGGCACTCGCGCTCCTCGCTCTCGGGCCGTCGCCCCGCGTACGGTTTTAAAAAGTCATGAGTCAACGAGATTTTAAAGAATACTCGCCTCTGCGCCGGGGTGGTAAAAGAAAATTCAAAAAATACAATGAAAGACTTTTTTAATAAATTTACACTCGTTTTCCAGGATGCAGTTTTACGAAAACGAATTCTGTTTACACTACTCGCCCTAGTGATTTTCCGCGTACTTGCTGTTATTCCAATACCAGGCATTGACCATGCACGACTTACACAATTTTTCGCAAGTAGTGAGTTTTTCGGACTCCTCAACATTTTCTCTGGAGGGGGACTCGCACAGGTGTCTATTGTGCTCCTCGGTGTAGGTCCATATATTACTGGTTCTATCATCATGCAGCTTCTCACAGTTATGTCACCGAGACTCAAGGAAATGTACCAGGAGGATGGCGAGGCTGGCCGACGCAAGTTTGCTCAGTACGGACGACTCCTTACTATTCCACTTGCACTACTTCAAGCATTTAGTTTTATTAAAATTCTTCAGAACCAACAGGTACTTGGAGCACTGTCTCCGCTCCAGCTCTCGACTGATCTTATTGTGATTACCGCTGGATCGGTCCTGCTGATGTGGATCGGTGAGCTCATTTCTGAGTACGGTATTGGTAACGGTGTGTCCCTCATTATTTTCTCTGGTATTGTGGCGGCTTTGCCTACAACCATTAGTCAACTCATCTTTACATTTGATGCAGCCCAGCTTCCACTGTACCTCGTATTTCTCGTTGTTGCAGCAATCGTCATCGTTGCGGTGGTAGTGGTAACAGAAGCAGAGCGACCAATTCCGGTCACATATGCAAAACAGGTTCGAGGGTCACGCGTGTACGGTGGTTCGTCAACATACCTTCCACTTCGTATGAATCAGAGTGGTGTTATGCCAATCATTTTTGGTCTTGCGATTCTCTCATTCCCACAACTCATATTGCGTTTCTTTCAGAATTCATCAGTTGATATTGTCCGCAGCATCTCGACACACGTCCTCTCGGTTCTCGCAAACTCATGGTTCTACGCGATTCTCTATTTCTTCTTTGTATTCGTGTTTACATATTTCTACACAGCGGTGACATTTGATCCAGACCAGATTTCAACCAACCTTCAGAAAAACGGCGCATTCATCCCAGGTGTTCGCCCAGGCAAACCTACTGCAGAACACATCGGACGCGTAGTCACTCGCATCACGCTCGTCGGAGCACTCTTCCTCGGTATCATTGCGATTCTTCCGCTCATTATGCGAGGCCTCACAGGCATCACGGCAGTGTCAGTCGGGGGAACAGCACTCCTCATCGTGGTATCTGTCGTAATAGACCTAGTAAAAAAAATCGACGCTCAGGTATCAATCAGAGAATATTAAAGAAGCCACCTTGGTTCGGAAAACTCACAAAAAGCCCCTATTTTTAGGGGTATTTTTGTGCCTCAAAATGTCCTTGACAAGAGATGTGAAAGGGTGTATAATATAGGGTAGATGACCAACACACAGAGTTTTCTCATAGCTCGCTAAAAATGAGATTGGACATGTACTTCTCATAATGTCCTAGGGGCGGAAAGCACCCGAGAGAAAAGGTAATAACCGGCCTTGCTTAAAATGCGTTGCGTTTTGAGTAAAAGAGATTATGTGGAGACTAAGGGTTGCCACTGACGGATACTGGAACTTTCCTAAAGCTAGTATCAAATACCCTCCGTTTTTTTGGAGCCAACCAACGATTTGGTTGGCTCCAGTATTCAGAACCAGGAGTTGAATTGATTCTAATTCGATTTGTGGAATGATTCTGGAAATTCAAAAAGAAGTTCTTTGGAGAGAAAATCAATGACAACCTGGCACCGACCAACGGGTCCGCAAGTAGAACTTGGGGATCACATTTCAAATCTGCTGGGAGTGTGGATGGCACAGAACTTTCACACCAAAATGAGCATGACAATGAATCCGGACAAAGACGGAGCGTATGTCATCTCTGCTGGATGGAGGGAGCATAGCGGATACGACAGCGTCGGCTGGTTAGATCCCAAACCTATCCTCACGATTCGAGTCAAACTCGACGAGAATCCGGCAATCAGGGTGACCTACGCACCGCCTTTCGAAATCAACGAAGGGGTGCGGACATCATTCGGGATCGAAAATCACGAAGTCGCTGAGATGGTTATCGGGATTGGCAATACTCTTGCCCACTTTAATCCGCGAAACCATCCTGAGATCCGCTAGGTTGCTTTCAAAAATTGCCGGACTCACTCCAGCGCATTCAGTAGTACACACCGCCCAACTCGGGACGAAAATTCGTCCAGAGGCTTGGGCGGATTTTTGTTGTAGAAAAAATAACCACTAAACAAATCTCGTCGACCAAATGCTTTTCCGGCGCATCACGGAATGAGTGAATACATGAGTGCGAGGAAAATTTTCAGCAGAAAATTATTCCGGCGACGGAAAAGCTTTTGGGAGAAAGAGATTTGTGCGGTTTGGCAATGTAAAATCTCTCCCATCTCTGGTACAATTAGCACATTAGTATTTCATATATATTTCATACCATGCCTCCATTTACATTTATTTTCATCGGACGATCGGGATGCGGAAAAGGAACACAAGCAGACCTCCTCCAAGATGTGCTCAAAACAAAATACGCTGACAACCCGATATTCTACCTAGAAACCGGTCAGCGATTCCGCGAGTTTATCCAGGGTCAAAACTATTCGAACCAGCTGTCTAAAAAAATGTACGAAGTGGCAGATCCTCAGCCGAGTTTCCTTGCAATCTGGATGTGGTCGCATTTTCTCGTAGAGGATTTCAAAGGCAACGAGCATCTTGTCATTGATGGCACACCACGATCGTACTCAGAGGCGCTGGTACTCACCACCGCAATGAAATTCTACGGTCGCAAACCGTTTGTGATCTACCTCGATGTGTCGCGCGAGTGGTCAGAGGAACGTCTCATGAATCGCGGACGGGTGGATGATGTAAAACCAGAGGATGTAAAGAAGCGTCTCGACTGGTTTGACAAGGACATCATGCCGGCAGTAGAGTACTTTAGGTCAAATCCAGACTATACCTTTGTGGATGTAAATGGGGAGAGGAGTATAGAGGAGATACATGCGGATTTGGTAGGAAGAATTGGAATGTAACTATTTAAATGATTAAATTAAAAACAAAGGAAGAAATAGAGATAATGAGGGAGGGTGGCAGGCGCCATGCCTTTATTTTGGCTGAACTTGCAAAAAAAGTTGTGCCTGGGATCTCGACGCAAACACTCGAGGATGAGGCACGGAGGATGATCAAGGAGGGAGGAGACAGTGCGTCATTTTTAAACTACACACCGAGGGGAGCACGACGTGCGTACCCTGCGGCACTGTGTGTATCGGTCAACAACGAAATTGTGCACGGTATACCAAACGAAAAGCCAACAATACTGCAAGAGGGCGACGTGGTGACCCTCGATCTGGGACTGACACATGACGGTCTGATTACAGACAGTGCCGTTACGGTTGGTGTGGGTAAAATCGCCGAGGAAGATAGAAAAATGCTTGAGCACTGCAAGGAGGCGCTTATGCTCGGAATCAAAGCGGCTCGCGGAGGAGGACGAGTTGGGGATATTGGGCATGCTATCGAGTCGTTTGTACGACCGCTGGGCTACGGGATGGCCGAGGGGCTCGCTGGGCACGGTGTAGGCTACAAGGTTCACGAGGAGCCGTTTGTACCAAACGAAGGTCGCAAGGGTACCGGCGAGCTGCTACGGGCAGGGATGGTTATTGCTATTGAGCCAATGCTCACGCGCGGGACCGGACGTGTCACTCTGGCGCGAGATGGCTACACATACAAAACTACTGATGGCTCGAACGCCTGTCATTTTGAACATACAGTTGCGATTACGGATGGCGATCCGATTGTGTTGACGAAGTAAATTTTAATATAGTTCTGAAAATCCGGTTGCTGTTGTGGCACCCGGATTTTCCTTTTTGGTATATAATGTGATTTAACATTAATTTAAAAGTCACATGCAACACCCCAAGAAAGAACGATCACTGACCATCATAAAGCCGGACGGAATTCAACGGACACTTGTTGCGGAAATTATTGGACGATATGAAAGGATGGGGCTCAAACTTATTGGAATCAAAATGTGTGTGCCAACAGAGGAGCAGATTGTAAAACACTACACACTTGACCCCGAGTGGCGCCGGATAACAGGCGAAAAGAGAATTAATGCTGCAAGGGAAAAAGGGGAGACTCCGCCTTCAACTGACCCACTTGAAATCACTCGGATCGTTTTGGAAAAATTAAAAAAATACATGACATCTGGTCCGGTGATCGCTATGGTCTGGGAGGGTGCGCACGTGGTGGAAATCATACGCAAACTGACAGGTAGTACCGAACCTCGTATGTCTGATGTTGGTACGATCCGTGGCGATTATGTTCTTGACTCATATCTGATGTCTGACGCAGACGGCCGTTCGATACGCAACCTCGTCCATGCATCCGGCTCGGCAAAGGAAGCCGAAGCAGAAATCGCTCACTGGTTTCGAGCTGACGAACTCATGGATTACACACTCATCGCCGAGAAAATTCTGTACGATGTGAATCTGGATGGGATTGGGGAGTAGAGAGAATCGTAAATTTTATAATAAAAAACCGCGTGGTGCCCAGATAGGCGCATCACGCGGTTGGATGATCAGACGATCAAATCTACTTCTCTTCATCGGGGAAGTTCACATATGCGTGATATCTCCCTCCTGTTTGGGCGCAGTTCATGCACGGGCACATTGCCCGAGCCTTCGTCTCTGTGGTACCTTCGACGTTTTCTTCGACGGTATTGTCTTTTTTTTCGATCTCGTTCATCTTTTTCTCCAAGGAACTTCAACTCGATTTTGGATCGTACTAATCAAGTTGTCTTTAGAAACAACAAAATTTACATTTGCATTCTCTAAAGATTGGGAGGGTGGGGCTTGCGAGCCTAACACCGCTCCCGAAAGGACAATTACTTGCTGATTTGCGCCACTAGGTGGCGGTATGCGACTGCCGCGACGGCCGAGTCATAGAGGGGGTTGTGAGTTCCGCCCTCGAACTTGCCGACGGACAACCCGTGCTTTTTCACGTAGCTGTCGACCGACGTCGGGTCTTCACCTGCTTGCTGCAGATTCCCCGATACGTCGAGCATCGGGTAAGGACCGTCCCAGTCGCCGATGACACCCTGGGCGTGCATGTCGCGGAGCAACCCTGCCTCCACGATGTACCCCATGTGCACGAGAATGTCCGCGTCGGCTTTGTTCGCGAGATAAAACTTCGCGAAGTCAGCAAGCAATCCCTTGTACGTGTCGTGCGTTACCGGCACACCAGCAAGGGTGGGGAGGACATTCTCCTTTACCCACTGTTCGGTCACTGCCGAGTCTGGCAAGCGACCGATAAAGCGGGCGATCTCAGTGCCTTGCTCGTCGTAGACGAGCGCACCGATTGCGAAAGCCTTGCCCCAGAGACCGTTGGTCTCTGCGTCGAACGAAAACATCTTTTTCATTTTTTCTCCGTCTCCTAGTCGGAATAATATCAACATTTATTTTGTAGATATTAACATTCTTCCGGCCATGAAACATTTGAAACTTTTTCGTCCTTTCGGACTCATCAGTCAGGCTTTTCCATTTCTGGACATCCTGAGAAAGTTGGAGCGTCACATACGTAATCGCCCCATGTGGAACGATAGTTGGATCGTTCCACCATTTCACTTCTTCCGCCAACTCGGAATGTATAACATGACATTTCTTTATGAGTCGTAGTCATTGACGACTTCGCCGATGTTACTTGGGTTGCTGATCTGCGATGATCGCCTGCAACTCCTCGTCTGTCATTTGGCTCGGACTAGCCGAGACCCATTTGACAAACAAATCTTCCTCCTCTTTAATCACTAGTACTAACAAGTAATTTTTTTTCTTCCGATATATTCGCCTTTGTTCTTGCCACGGCTTGCCAATTGGTCGCGGCTCGTAGGGGTGATACGCTTGGTTTGCTTTCCACTTTCCCTCCAAAATGAGAGGGAGGGTTAGGTGCTCATTCAGAAGAGATTGCTTTTCCTCCGCCTGAACGACACCATTAAGCTCTCGGAGCTCATCTAATTTTCGATGATAGTCTGAGTTTGCGTCCCCAAGTTGATTGAGCAGTTTTCTGCTCCTCAATGTCCATTCGGCAGATTCCAGGCTTGGATTTCTTTCATGGTTTTCCCGTTCTTCCATGATTTCATCCCTTTTTTCTTTGAGTCTATCAACCTCATTTTTGAGGGTTTTATATTTCCCCTCAAAAACAATTCCAAACCATTCGGTTTGAAATTTTGGTCGCGGAACTGTATCTGACGGCTGAGTCGGGGCAAAGCTGTTTTCTTTAATCACGACCGGAGTGGCGGTCACCACCCCTTTTACCTCGTTGGTGGCATTGCTGCCACCAAAAAAATTCTTGAAAAAATTCCAAATTGTCATACTATCTCCTCATCCGTCCATTGGGCGGACACCTTTCTCGGCATGTGAATGTTACCCAGCCCTTTGGGCTGACCGAGCGGGATTGTTTTGCAACCCCTCTTTCCAGCACTAACTAATAATGAATTATTGCTGGAGAAGAGGAATAACAATAGAGTCGTCACAGAGTGACTGTTATTCTCTGTTATCCTAACTTCTCTATACTCAAATAATCTTGCTCGCAAGCTCTTTTATATGAGGTTTGTCAAAGTACGTACCTTGTATGTATATGATAGCATATTTAATAAATAATGTCAAGTAAAATCAGATAATATGGCTTAAAATATGATTTATAGTCAAATTCTATGCCTTCTTTTTAGTGGTATGGGAAGTGCACGTGAATAGCATATAGGGTATAATTCATAGTGGATTACGTGTGATACTTTCTTCTTAACCATTTTTTAGGGAGTCCGATTTCATTGTGTCACGATGAGCGTCGCAAGACATTCTGACGAGCACATGTTAGGGCACCCACCTAGTTGCTTACTAGGGGAGTATCACCGTAGTCCAATTAAGTCACCCACCGATAACCCCGTGTGGGTGTTTTAAATATAGGGATTTATTCTGTTTCTAAAAAACACACAACGAGAAAGAGTTTTGTATTTAAGTCTCTAACACGTTACAATTACCTCATGATGAAAACCAAATTATTTAAGACAACCCTTTTTCTATTACTTCTTGTGGCAGCACTTAATGAATTTGGTACTATATTTTATTTATATTGGACAACAAAATGGTTTGACATGATTACACATTTTCTGGGCGGTGCTACTGCGGGTTTGGGAGTGATTTTGTTTTTTGTATATATTTTGAAAAAACAAAACGTGAGTCGAAGGCAAATTATCTGGATCGGTATTGTGGGAACATTTGTTATTGGAATATTGTGGGAAGTGTATGAACTATCGTTTGGCATCACATCATTTTCAGATGGAATGTACTACGTTCTAGATACCAGCAAAGATATAACCATGGATATGCTCGGAGGAATTTTGGGATCACTATATGCCGCAAAACAACAAATACAAATCGATCATGAATAATACACAACGAACCAATAACGAAAATTTACACATGACTTTCTGGGGAGGCGTCGGCAGTGTCACTGGTGCAAATTTCCTTATGGAGTCACCTCGTACTCGCATACTGGTTGACTGCGGATTACTCCAGGGCTCACCCGAGGCATCCACTGAAAACAACGCGACGTTTCCCTACGATCCAAAAACGATAGACTATCTATTTGTGACACATGCACACATGGATCATATTGGGAAAATAGGAAAACTGGTCAAGGATGGATTTAAAGGAATCATTTACTCCACTCCTGAAACAAAAGAACTGGCACATGTCATGATTCTTGACGCTCTCAAAGTAATGGAAATGAATGCACGTGAATCGATTGGAGACAAAACTCAGAAACCGTTGTATGGTGCAGAACATGTGGCAACCGCATTCTCGTTGTGGAAGACAATTCCATATCATACCGATACCAAACTAAATGATGAGTTTTCGGTCTTTGTTATGGATGCGGGGCACATTCTCGGATCATCCATGTACAAGTTTTCATACGGTGGCAAACGCATTGTGTTCACGGGCGACTCGGGCAATTCCCCGACACCACTTCTGCGAGAGACAGACAGGATTATTGATGCAGACTATATAGTCATGGACAGTGTGTACGGTGATCGAAATCATGAACCAAAAGACGAACGAGATGCAAAATTCCGTAGGATTGTAACGGAGAGTATCGGTCGTGGAGGGGCTCTTGTTATTCCCGCATTCTCACTCGAACGTACACAAGTGATTTTATACGAACTGAACAATCTGGTAGAAGAAAAGAAAATTCCGAGTGTGCCGGTGTATCTGGATTCACCCCTTGCACTCAAGGTCACTGATATTTATAAACAATTTACAAAGGATTTTAATGTCGGTGTGCAAAGTGAGATAAAGGGGGGAGATGA
Organism: Patescibacteria group bacterium; assembly: GCA_040389125.1. Classification (GTDB taxonomy): domain Bacteria; phylum Patescibacteriota; class Minisyncoccia; order Phycocordibacterales; family DATDWN01; genus JAZKAN01. The sequence goes on from JAZKAN010000002.1 coordinate 16,888, forward strand.
CCTATTCAACTTTCCACGACTATCAATAACACACGGTTCGCGCGACTCACACGCCATAGAGGATCGTCCAAATCCAAAAATAATCATTGCCGGTTCTGGTATGTCGTCAGGTGGGCGAGTGGTGTGGCATGAGGAAAACTTTTTGCCCGATCCAAAAAGTACAATACTCCTCATGGGGTACCAAGCGGTAGGAACTCTCGGTAGACGGATTCAGGATGTGCCAAGTCAGGTTGAAATAAATGGAAAGATGATACCTGTTCGCGCGCGAATTGAAATGATTTCTGGCTATTCATCACACAAGGATTCTGACAATCTAGTTCGGATGATAGAGGACACGCAGGAAACAGTCAAAAAAGTGTTTGTGGTTATGGGCGAGCCAAAAGCCTCGACGTACCTTGCTCAACGTCTCCAAAATGAAGCAGGTGTAGATGCGATTTATCCAGAAAGAGGTGTGATATATGAACTGGAATAGTGTCTAGGATTGTTTTCGTGAACCAAAACCAAATAAAAGAAACAGAATCCCCACAGCCAATATGTAGGGGTACGATTTTGTCTCCCTCTGTGCTGGAAATGATGCTGGTTTATTGAAATATGGAAGGAATGGTAAGTATGTGATAGTAATGCTGCTTCCAGTAGACAAAGTAACTCGGTTTACAACACCCGTTTGCGTACTTCCATTGGATAATGTGAATTCATAATATGTAACACCGCTGTTGCCACCACTAGTGGATGAAGTGACATGCCCCGAGGTTTCTTGTCCGTAGGTAGTATATGTGTACTGGAGAAGCATGAGCCAACCCGCAATTCCGGTGAGAATGAGTCCAAATAATATCGTCATCACACGAGCAACTTTATTCTGTCCCGACGATTGTGGTTTTTGATTGTTTATTATTTGCATATATATAGTATAGCAAGTATGTGAAATAAATAATAAAAAACCCGACGAGATGTCGGGCCTTTTACTATTTTGCTACTGTTGTTTTGGTTTTTGGAGCCTCTGGTGCGAGGAGGGCCATGTCTACAATTTTTTTGAAAGTTGCTGTGTTTTCTGTGGCGAGTGTTGCGAGAATCTTGCGATCGAGGAGAACACCTTTTTTCTTGAGTGCCCCCATCATTTTACTATATGAAATACCCAGATCCTTGGATGCGTATGAAATCTTTACATTCCAGTTTTTTCGAGCGTCACTTTTTTTGTCTTTTCGGTGAGCAAAAGAATATGTTCCAGCGTGGAAAATAGCCTCAGTTGCCTGTCGTTCCTTTGTAGATCGTCCGTTTCGGTAACCCTTTACCTTGCGGAGAACATTTTTTCTTGATTTCAGGGCGTTAACGCCTTTTTTTACTCGTGTCATGTTGGTGTGTTACTTCTTTCTAAATTATTTGCTGTTATGTAATATGCTATTTAATATAAAACGCTTTGTCCTTGTTTGAAACTTGAAAGGGAACTGACTTTTTCTTTGCAAGCTGTGATCGTCGTTTTTCCTTTATATTGAAATGATTCTGTCCTGTCGCTCGTGAAAGAATCTTGCCGTTTTTGGTAAGTTTCAGACGTTTTGTAAATGATTTGTTTGTTTTTGTTGACATGGTATTTAGATTTTCTCAATAACAACGCTTAGACCCTTTGGTGATTTTTTTGCCTCATCAGCTATCCTGAACTCCTCGGTAATGAGTTTGAGTACTCGATCCATTCTCTCCTTTAGGAACTTGAGATCCATGTACTTGGTTCTACCCGGGAGAAAGAGATCGATTTTGATGCGATGACCCTCTTTGAGCCATTCAGAAGCTTTTTTGGCCTTGAGCTGGAGATCATTGTCTCCGGTGCCCACTTTTACCTGTATATTTTTGACTTCTACTGTATGGGCCTTTGCTTTAGCCACCTTTTGCTTCTTGTTTTCAGCATACTGAAATTTACCATAATCCATGATTTTTGCAACTGGTGGCACAGCTTTTGGAGAAATTTCAATGAGGTCCATCCCGAGGTCACGAGCCTTGTCGAGCGCATCTTTAAATGAGAGTACTCCCAGGTTTTCTCCTTCTTCGAGAATTACCCGTAGTTCCGGAGCTTGAATTTGATTGTTTATTCGGACGTATGTACTCAAATGTGATAATTAGCTTGTAAAAAGTTTAAATGACTTCGCACCAATATAGCACTAATTTGCTGTATGTGCAAAGCCGTTTCAATCTAATTTACTGTGAGGGTTGTAAAAATTGAATTTAGGATTTCCGCCTCTCTTTCTTTAGAAATCACGCCGGGAACGAGAAGTGCCTGTCTGCCCTGATCCGCATCGATTGCTCCCGAGAAAATAGTAATGAATTCCTGTTTTGCGACAAGTGTTTTCTGATTCCCTACAGGGAAGTAGTATGTCGTCTGTCCGCAGCCTTCTGCACCTTCAAATATTTTGAAACCCTTGAGCTCGCCATATGTGACACTGTCAATAAAACCAGGGGATTCTACTACCTCACCATTTATATAGTTTTCCTCGGGAATGTATGGACTCTGTGAATGCATAGTGTCAATTAAGTTTTTGCTTACGACTTGCATCGCAACATTAAAATCAGTTAGTGTTGGAACTGTGGTTGTTGCCTCGCCCTTGAAATCGCAGTAGTCATGATGCTCAAACGGGATAGAGTGATGGATGTCCACTATATTGCCTGTTGTGCCCACCTCCAAAATTTTTGGATAGGTAAATGAAACACCCACAGCGGAACTGGAGTATCGAGTAACAGTGGTATCAACTGGCACGTGGTGTGAACGAGAGTATACCAGACCACCAATCGCGATTATGAGTAGAATAATTATAAAAACAATTTTTTTCATATATTTAGTATATCATAGTACAACCTGTACTCTCGATGAATGAGTTTGTCTAATGGGGTAGAATAATAATGTATGGTATCATATTTTCATATTACTAGTTTTCAAAACTATATACATGAAATTAAAAATCGCCGTAATTATAGTAATCATTTTAATTCTAGTGGGAGTAGGATCGGTCTATTGGAGCACACAGACATCTTCAAGATCAATTGAGAAAATAAATTTTATACCATATCTGGCGCAAAAATATGAAACTCCGAGTTCAGCAAATGCGGGGGATCCGTGTGTGGCAGGCTCAACACAACGTGTATTTGATACTACAGAAAATGCTGATGCCTACGGAGACGTCACGGGTGATGGAATTGAGGAGGCAGTTATAGATTATCGCACGTGTAATAATGGAACCGGCGGAGGAGAATCAGAAGTGTATACGTTGGATAAGGCAGGTAATCTTGTAAATATAACTCCGAATTCGACAAAACTTTCGATGTCGGATTATGAAAAAATACTTGAGGGGACTCGGGGTCATGGATATTTTGATATCAAAGACTCAAAATTGATTCTTACATATCCACTGTATGTTGACGGGGATTCAAACGCAAGTCCATCGGGTGGAACGCGCACAATTACTTTTGATTGGGATGGAAATACCTTTGTGTATGGTAAAGTCTCTGACGAAGTTCAATCAGAGTAGACAGGTACAAAAAATCATACTGCTCGCATGATCTCGCAATCAAAAACACGCCTTGGGTAAGGCGTGTTTTTGTAATTGTGGACATAAGGGCTAATATATCGAAACGGCTAACTGACTACCTTTCTCGGTTTTGGCATTACTACCAATCAAGCCCAACTTTGCAAAAAGCCCTTGAAAACAATAGCTATACAGTGATTGCATAGTCACAAGTTGGCATTAAAAAATAGCATTCGACCGAAGGGAGAATGCTGACTCTCGACCTCAGGAGAGAGTCCAACCCTGAGCCCTGGGTGGGGTGCGGGGAGGGCGCGTAAAAAATCGCGCGCAATCCCGCACCATCGGTTGGGTTTTGTGTATGTAGAAGAGATTAACCTCAATCAAGTATATGAGGAAATCAGGTTTTGACCTTTTCACACCGCACCATTGACACATTTTCATAAAAGTGCTAACATACTTTTTAGTAGTACATTCCAATTCCTCTTATGAAGGAGCTTTACAAATGAAGAAGAAACAGGTTCTCACACGTCTGGACACCCACATCAAACGTGGAAACATCCAAGTTAAGGGCGAGATTGCTTTCGCTCAATTTTTTCACTGGTGGCTCGGAAAGCTCACCATTCCTGCTGATGAGAAGTACGACTTCTATCAGATCGAACATTTCCTTCCCCAGCTTGCTGTGGATGCATGGGAAGCGATGCGGACTGGTACAGACGAAGTTGCTCTTCTCTATCGCCAAAGATACGAACAGAGCACTAGTCGGTTGCCTGTAAACCTGATGGAACTCGGCGAGAACATTCTCCAGCAAGCTTCAGGCATCACCGTTATCCGTTACGTCTTGTCAGCAGTTGTTGGCGAGCGATGGATTGAAGACAAGGTGGACGCCTATTGCCATGCTCAGAGCACCGCGCTCCAAGGCATGTTCGATAAGTTTCTCCGCCTCGTCTACGGCAGAGGTCTGTTCGAAGTCATCCAAGCTTCCAAATCCAGCGGGATGAACGGGAGATTTGGTTCTACCGATCTTCGAACCTGGGTCTCTGCGGGGCGCACGATGTTCACCTTTGCTCGACCCAAGAAGAAAGGGGACGAGGTGAGTGTCTCGTTCGTTGCAGGCGATGATGATGCACTGGCTCTTGAAGCTGGCATCCAGTCTGTCGAGGCAAATCTACCAACGGCGTTCAGCATGATTGAAGATGTCATCGCAAGATGGCCGAACACGCGAGAGAAGCAGGAAGCGATCTTCAGGGATAGCACCGTCGCTCCTCTTGCAGTTCATGCAATGAGGGCTCGGGCGAAAGCTGAAGGGAAGAAGTAGGAAGGAATAACGTAAGTACGGGGTCGTGTGGTATAAAAACCACGCGACCCTATTTCTGTATTCGAACAATTTCCCTTAAGAAAAGGAGTTTCGCAGGGAAAGAAAATGGTGTAAATTTTTGATATAATTTTTTTATGAAAGAAAAACTTATTAAACTCCTCAGAGAGCTTGAAAACAGAAGTGGCTTTGAAAATAAATATTTTGACTATGATCCAACCTACCAAAGCAATTATTCTATCGTTGAATATATTGATTTCCCAAATTATTTAACTGTTATCGAAAATTTCAATATCATGTATAAGGTAATTTCTGAAGCTGGTCTTATTATTGTCCATCCATCTAATGCTATAAGGGCAGAATTAAAGAGGATGGAGTCGGAGGGGCTTATAATGATAGGAACTCAAAATGGTCTTAAATCAGGCACAACAACAGATTCTCACGCTCCAGATTTTGATGAACCTATAAAATTTACTTGTGAAAGTATTATTCTTACAACCAAAGGAAAAAGTACATGGCAGTATCTTATCTATAAAGCAACGGAAGAAAATCCTCTTGCTACTGTACTATCTCTTGTAGCAATCATTGTTTCTGTATTTGCACTATTTTTCTAAAATTATAGTTTATTCACTTTTTTTGTAGGCAAAGATAAAGGTTGCTTAAAATGTGAGAATGAGGCAATTTTCCACAACAATTATACAAATAACACTTGACATTCTCGGTGGTTTTGCGAAAATATATTTACCTTCTCATGAAGGTCACCGGTTTTAACACATATTCGTATGAAAGTTTCTCTATAATAAAATATAAAAAAGCTCTAATCACGGATATTTGTAAGGTCGAATAGATCTTGCAAATGCAAGGTTGAAATCAAGTAATTGCTTTCGACTTCAAATACCGGTGAGTAGAGCTTTTTTACTAAAAGTTTGGTAGTTTTCCCATCTTGAGCTCGTGATTTTAAAAAGATGTGCGGGAGAGCAAGTCGAAGTTCTTATCCAAAACTACTTGAGACTCATCATATATGACTCATAAAAAGAGGGAGAATTTTTGCTCCATCTGCGGTCGGCGAAAGATCTTTAGATCTATAGTTTGTCCAAAGGGTGTGTGTAGGAATTCGTGGCACTACGGACTGAGGTCGTGGCCACCATTTTGTCCCGTTCATCAGTTGTTTTAAACTAAAAAACAATCATCTTTATAAAATGATTGTTCTCTAGTTTGCTCTTGAGGGTGAATTCGTTCGAAAGTTTTTATCCTTACATTAAACACCTTGTACAGGGTGTTTTTTGTTTCATCTTTATTCTATCAAGTATATGTCTGAATCAACAATGTGTACTTGTGGACAACAGGTTACTCGACTTCATCTTTTTTGTCAATTTGAGCCCGTTTTTGAGGCTTTTGCCCGAAAATTCCTCTAAAAATGGTATAATTGATTTTATAAAATATAGACGAATTTACCATCTTAATTTATGAGAGAAAAAATCAAAGAACAGTTAATAAAACTTTTTGAAAAACCTAACTGGAAAGAAGAAATAGATGAATTTTATTCATCTATGCGCGAAGAAGTTATTTGGGTGATGTCTGACTTCGTAAAGGAAAAGAAGTATATTTCTCAAGCTATGGAGATAGCTGAAATTTTTGTTAGTGACCCCAACCCTACGATTGAAGATAAAACTAATCAAGATTTATTGAAAGGGGAGGATGTGAGGTATATAACTTCTGTTAGAGGTAGTCTTTGTTGGCTTCTTAATTCTATTGGTGCAACTCTTGATACTACATATTATACAAGGATTATTGATCTTCTCGAAAAATTAGCCAAGGATCCTGTTATTTATGTACGAATACAAGCGACCTACCCACTCGCTGGGTTAATGCAAAATGTAAAAGCAGAACGCAATAAAGATGGAACTCCATTTGAGTATACAAAAGCAGATAAAGATCGTGTTATTGCATTGGCATTCTACATGTTGGAGAAAAACAGGATGTACCCACCAATGATTGAAGTTTTAACAAATGTCTTTGATAAGATGCGTTTTATATCTGAGGCAGAAGCAATGTTTGTACTCAAGGCTTTTATGTATACAGATGAAAAAAAGAAATTATTTCAAAAAGATAAGTTTATAGAAAATGTAGCACCTCTTCTATTGTTCTTTGCAGAATTTTCTCCAGAATACACTCCAACTTTTAAAAACAGAGAATTTCAAGGATTATTAAGGGAGGTGATTGTTACAGCCTCACCACGATTCAAATCAAATATAGTTTGGCATATCTGGAAGACAATAGAAACAAGTCCAGAAACATATCCTCGTTTCAAGGAGTATTTACCATTATTTTTTGAAGGTGATTTTCAAGAGGAACCACTTGGTCAATATGAATTCTTGATAGAAAAAATAATGCTTCAATCTCCTGAAGATGCTATTAAACTGTTCGAAAGCGAGATTCAATACATAAAACGTGCTTTGCCACATATTAAATCCGAAGCAGGAGGTAGAATGTGGTTCTATAGCGTGGAAAACGTTATAGAAAAGGTTGCAGAATTAAAGCCTGAGATATTGCCCGAAATCCTTTTTGTTTTGAAAGAATTATACACAAAACGTTCTTATATAGGTGACGTTGTAAGAATTTATTCTGCATATAAAAAAGTTCCACAAGCTATCCAAGATGAATTAGATCTTCCTAAAAAGATAAATCTTTTGTATGAACAACTGCGACACAGATTCGATAATCTTCCTCCTTTATAGTTAAAAACCATGGCTTATTCGTTTCTTCAAGATCTAAAGGATATAAAGGAGCTCTACAGTTATGGGAGTAAACATTATAGTGCGTTGCCTAATCAGGCCTCGGAGGAACTAAAAAACAATCAAGCCTTACTTTCTATCGTAGTTGAAACTGTTAATCAAAAGAGTGCAACTTTTAATTTTTTGACCCGAAAGATGGTTCCTATAATGCTTTGTAGTGCGTGGGACTCATTTCAGAAAAATTTGTCACAAGATCCCCAAGAATCTCATAGACATATAACACATTTCATAGACCCATATTATAAATGGCACAATCAAGATATCCACGAAATATCTTTATTAAGGAATTGTATAGTTCATAATCATGGGGAAATAGATCAGAAATATTTAGATAAAAGTACGATACTTAAATTCAAAATACTTGGGGAAGTCGTAGATTTTTCTGAACTTGAAATCAGTTTACAATTCAGAGTCTTTGAAGATGCTTACAATAAAATAATGGGCTAATTAAATATTTTTATGCAAACAACTTAATGTATTTACTTAAATATATGACTCATTTATATCCATACAAAGCAAAAAGATATCTTCGAGAAGCACGAAGTAATTTAGACATTATGAAAAAAACTCAAAGCGTTGATGAATTAAAACGCGCCCATACTTCATTTTTAAATGCTTCAAGATTTTCAACTCAACAACTTTTAACCGAGATGAGTCATCTTCACGGTTTCGATGAGTGGTGGGTACCCAAGGCAGAATTTATGGATTCAAATGATTTGTGTTCGTATTTTAAAAAGCAACGCAATAATGTTACTAAGGGAGGTGATGACGTTCTTGATGTTTATTATCATATCAGTAAACTTACTCTAAATGGTCCTGCACAGATTGGTAATGAGGGAATTTTAGTTGGTAAAGTTGGCAAAAATGGCCCCGAATGGATTCCTTACGAGACGGACGCCTTTACCATAACTAGTTGGAATTTTAAAAATAAGCCCGAAGATTACTCCTTGGTTGGTGCGATCAAAATGTGTGAAGATTACCTAGATATACTCGAGTCCATTGTTGATGAATCAATTCAAAAGTTTGCATCATTAAAATAGAAAAACGGAGTATGAATCAAACCTCTACATCTTTTGGGTCAGATTTTTATAAAGACCTTGTCACTAGGTTTTTCCAAGCTATTGATGAGGGAACAAAGAAGGCATATCACATGCTATGGGATATTGGGTTTGTGATACTAAAACAACATTGGGTATCAATCCTTATTCTGCTCGCACTCGTACTGGTGGTCGCCATTGTAAGGGCTTTAACGGGTCGATGGGGGATGTTAGGTAGTGTTCTATATAACTATCTCTATTTCGGCACTCTATTCTTCATTGGCTGGATTTGGGGCGCCGAGATATATGCTAATGATTACTTCCAGATAGTACTAGCAGTCTTATATGTAGTCTGTTTTCTTCTTGTAGGTAAGATCCTACGTGATACAGGGTTACGAAGAACATGGTAAATAGACATTGTAAGACCAAGTAGCATGTGTTTACCTAGGCTAAGAAGCTATGTCTCTTTTTTTTCATTTTTATTTCTTTAAGAAATCTATATTTCTAGGCTTTAGTTACACTACAAGTACACTAAAAAATAGTATAATGGTACACAAATGAGTACACAAGAATATCAAGCTACCCCCGCCCAAAAAGAATTTCTCGTAGCACTGAAAAAATCAGGAATTATTGAACGTGCATGTAAAGAAGCTGGTATTTCAAGAACTACTTTCTACAGGTGGGATGATAGAGAAGATGATTTTAGTGCACTCGTCCTTGAAGCAATGTACGAAGCCAACCCTCGATATAAAGGAACAGCACGAGCTATTCTTCTTTATCTTTGATGAGAAACTCAAATATAGCAAAAAGGAAGGCTATCGAAACGATAATCTTCCTTGTGCTGTAAGGCTATTTGAGGAATTTGTTACCTCAAATACTCTAGATGTGGAGATGGCGACATCGAAGTCGCATGCATAGAGAGAATTGAAGCGGGTCTACAGCGCGTAGTTTGTTTTAGTGTTTTAAATCATACTGCTCGGAACAAACAAAATACAGTATGATCGAGTCATCTTTTTTTCGAAACATACTCGAGACTAAATATGTTTCTAACCTGCGTTTTATATCAATCAACTTCCCGTAGCGGGTGTGAGGGAAGCGACCGTCGTTTAGGCGTTAGCGTAAGCGAAGGAGAAATCATTTACAGTGAAGTAAGGAGATTTAACCTTTGTAACTAAGTTGTTTACACTTAAGTTTTTCGTGCTGTTTTAGGAGGACACGATACTCCGCGTTGCGCGAATCAATTGGCAAACTATGTCAAAACCTGTCATCCCCGATGTTAATATACAATCTCTTTCTCCTCATGACTTTTTAAAACACGGAGTCGCTCGGGGCACTCGCGCTCCTCGCTCTCGGGCCGTCGCCCTGTGTACGGTTTTAAAAAGTCATGAGTCAACGAGATTGTATCTCTAACATCGGGTCAGGTATTGTTTTGTCAACGATCTTTTAAATCACGCTCGATATCGCGTCCAGACTCACGTTTCTTTATGGTCTCGCGTTTGTCGAACTTCTTCTTGCCTTTTACAGACGCAATATCGAGCTTTACCTTACTGCCTTTATTATACACCGAAAGTGGCACTATTGTCAACCCCTTTGTACCCTCGATTTTACTCAGGTCATGAATCTCGGTTTTTTTGAGCAGGAGCCTGCGGTTGCGGTATGGGTCGTACTCCGTAGGAGTGTTGCCGACTTGGTATGGTGGTATGAACATACCCACCACAAATGCCTCGTTCCCGCGGATAGTGACGTGTGCTCCCTCGAGCGAGCCCTGACTCTGTTTGAGTGCCTTCACTTCAAAGCCAAAAAGCTCTATGCCCGCAGAGTATTTATCGAGTATTTCATGGTTGAAACTGGCTTTGTGGTTCGTAATGAGAGACATGGGGCTATAATATCATATTGAAATATAATTGGTGCAAAAAACTATCTTTTGTGTATAATTGCCGTACTATGAATACCCCCGAAAAACCAAACAAGCCAACAAAAATAATTATTAAAAAAAGTGAGAATGGAGAAAAAGGTCCAGATGAAGGATCGATCGTCAAATACGTGGTTTCTATTCTTATCGTATTTGTTTTGCTGTCGACTCTCTACTCGGTTATTACAACAAAATCAAAAAAGATTGAGCAGATTCCACTTTCGCAAGTTGCAACCGATGTTGCGTCGAGTACGGTCGCATCTATTACAGTGAGTGGAGATGACCTCTCGCTCGTATATGTAAACGGTGATACCAAAACTTCTAAAAAGGAACCAGGAGAGGCTCTCACGCAGACGCTTGTAAACTATGGCGTGACAAAAGCTGAACTGCAACCAATTAAAATAAATGTTAAGGATGAGGGCGGATTTGTGTACTGGCTTGTTAATTTCTCGCCTACTATTATTTCTATTTTATTTATTCTTGTATTTATTTGGTTCATCACTCGTCAGGTCAGGGGGGCGGGAATGCAGGCGCTGACATTTGGACAGTCCAAGGCACGCATGATTGATCCCAATGACAAGGAACAACGCGTAACATTTAAAGATGTTGCAGGTGCAAAAGAAGCCAAGGAAGAACTTGCAGAAATTGTGGATTTCCTACGATTCCCAAAAAAGTTTCTTGATATCGGTGCGCGCATTCCAAAAGGAATTCTGCTCATGGGTGCACCGGGAACAGGTAAAACACTTCTCGCGCGAGCGGTTGCAGGAGAAGCCGGCGTAGCATTTTTCTCTATTTCCGGTTCAGAGTTCGTAGAAATGTTTGTGGGTGTTGGTGCGTCTCGCGTGCGTGATCTCTTTATGCTTGCCAAAAAAACTGCACCAGCAATTATTTTTGTAGATGAAATTGATGCAGTCGGACGAGTGCGAGGTGTAGGAGCGGGTGGGGGAAACGATGAACGAGAGCAGACACTCAACCAAATTTTGGTAGAAATGGATGGATTTGAGCCAAATGAAAAAGTGATCGTGATGGCCGCGACAAACCGACCGGATGTTTTGGACCCCGCACTCCTTCGACCGGGACGTTTTGACCGCCGTGTGACTTTGGATTTGCCAGATCGTGGTGATCGCGAGGAAATTTTGAAAGTCCACAGTACCAAAAAGCCATTTGCAGAGGATGTGAACTTGTCAGTTATTGCAGAGCGAACTCCAGGGTTCTCTGGTGCGGATTTGTTCTCTCTCATGAATGAGGGCGCAATTTTGGCTGCACGAGAAAACCGTACAAAAATTTCTCAGTACGACCTCATACGATCAATTGAAAAAGTGATGCTCGGACCAGAACGCAAAAGTCACATTTTGTCGAAGAAAGAAAAGGAAATCACGGCGTATCACGAGGCTGGACATGCGGTTCTCGCTTCACTTCTGCCGTATGCAGATCCAGTACATAAAATTTCTATTATTTCTCGTGGACGAGCAGCGGGCTATGTGCTCAAACTTCCGCTCGAGGACCGCAAACTGCAATCCAAAAAGGAGTTTCTCGATGATATTGCAATGTCTCTCGGTGGATATGTGACAGAGAAAATGTTGTTTGATGATCTGACTACGGGTCCATCAAACGATCTCCAGGTATCAACTGCTCTCGCACGTGACATGGTCACGAAATACGGTATGTCAGATATGCTTGGTCCTGTTGCACTCGAGGGACAGGGCGGCAAGGTTTTGTTTGGACGTGGAGTCGAGGAGAAGGAATTTTCAGAAAAGGTGGCAACTGACATTGATGCAGAGGTGTCGCGAATTATGAAAGAAGCACATGACAAGGCAGAAAAGGTGATTACACAGAACAGAAAACTTCTCGATGCAATTGCTGCACGGCTGATCGAAGCAGAAACTATCGAGCGAACAGAGTTTGAAAGTATTTTGGTTGCACATGGTATCGTGCCAAAAAAGAAATTAGATATTGAACATCAGGTGTAGGGAGGTTGCAGATTTGTACAGGATGTTGTAGTGTTTTAAGTAGAGGAGATTTAGCATGAACGCACAAAATCGCAACCTTCATCCTACTGGGCAGATGGTTGGAGGCCAAATGCTTTATTGCCAAGGGGTATCGGTCAACGTCGACAGGCAAGGGTTGGTAGAAAGCCTGGTCTGCGGTCGTTGCGGTCAACGTCGACTACAAGCTACTGTCGGCAACGGGATTCCTCAGATCGAACTCTGGAAAACCCACTTAGCGAAGATTCCGTACTCGCTTGTTGCTCGTTAATACGGCGCGAACTCCAATCAAAAAAGCCGAGGGACACACCCTCGGCTTTTTCCTATATTATTTTAATCGTTCCAGTGCCACCCTGGTTTTTCTCCACGGGTATAGCAAATAATCAAAAGAAAAATAGTTAGTACTACAAATGGTACCGCAAACTGTAGAAGAGCATCACTGCCTGAATGCGCTTTGTTTGCCTTGACTGCATAGGGAATGAGAGCGAATGCGTATAACAACGTAACAACCCAGCCTTGCCACGAGACAGGTGTCCACCCCCACCCCCATCTTTTTGCCCGAAACCACATTTTTTTGTTTTCCATATGGATGTAGTATAGCAAAAATTTTCAGCTGATGGTTCAGTTTTCCACTCAGTGTTTTTGTGCTAGTATGCTAATATAAATGCGCGTGTAGCTCAGTTGGTAGAGCGTTCGTCTTATACACGAATGGCCGGGGGTCCGAATCCCTCCACGCGCACAAAAAATTATATTTACAATGAAAAGAGAAGACAAAATTTTGATAATATCGATCGGTGTTCTAATTCTTGTATACATCCTTATACAATTTGTCCGTGTGAACTGGAACTGGTATCAAAATGAAAAGGCGATGAGGGCTGAATCCTCATTACAAATTTTTTCCTAGTTTTTTGGAAATTCATCCAAAAGTTCATTTGAGTTGTAGAAATCTCCAGCGAGCGTTCCAAAACTATATACTTTGTCGCCAACTGGTATTTGTGCGCCACCAGAACTCGGGTTCGGATTTGGTTTGGAATTTTTGAAACCAATGTTGTAAAGAGTCGAGAGAATTTCTGGTCTGTCTGAAATATCGAATCCTGCGTTTTTCCATTGAGTTACGATTTGTTTTAAATACAATCCCGCATAGAGGTAGCTATAGTAGTGGGCATGTTGATCTGTCATACGAACAAATCGTTCCTGCTTGATACTGTCAGTACTTGTCGAGGTTTTGAATTCGAGTGCCTGCTCGTACGTGGGACCAAGATAAAATGGAGAGTTTTTGTTTCGTAGATTTTGTTCAATCTGAATCGCTGTATCCTCCTTGATTCCCATTACTCCCCAGGAAAATTTGGTTTGACTACCAAGGATTTTGAGCGGTTCAAAAAACTTTTTGTATGATTCGCGGTCGTCAAAGAAAAATCGCAGTTGCTCGGTCACGAGCTGTGCAACAATAAGACGTGCGGGCACACCAGACGCAACACTCGCACGATAAATCAGTTCCTTGTCTTTTGTTACAGCTTCTTTGAGCGTAGTCCATTCTGGAAGGGAAGACCATTCGGGAGAGGTGGTCGCAAATTCACCAGAGAGAAAGTTTTCACGTTGTTTGTCTACAATACCTTTAGTATTTGTCAGCCCAAAACGTACTGCAAAATATCCGGCAGTGAGGCCAAACCCAATCAAGGCGAATGCGTATATGAAGATAGTAAAAATTTTCTTTGGCATTATGAAATCTATGTATATCACATCTCTTCAAAAACACAAAAATTATTCAAAATGAATCTTGTTTTTATTCTCCTCAAAGTATTTTTTGATTTTGGGATATTTTGAAAAATCAGACGATTCCTCGACAATTCGCAATGCCTCAGTCCTACTTGCCTCGACCATCTTAATATTTTTTATTGCTTCCATGGCGAGATCAGAAATACCCCACTGTTTACGACCGTAGAGTTCACCCGCACCACGTTGGGCAAGGTCGAATTCAGCAAGTTCAAACCCATTTTTAGCAGTAGTTAGCGCTTTTAAACGATCACGCGTTTTCTCACTTTTGCTATCGGTAAATATGTAGCAGTATGCCTGGTGGTTCGAGCGTATGACACGTCCACGGAGCTGGTGGAGTTGTGAGAGACCGAATCGCTCTGCTCCCTCGATAATTATCATGGTTGCATTTGGTACATTAACCCCCACCTCGACGACGGACGTCGCGACGAGTATGTCGGTTTTGTGATTTTCAAAGTCATTCATCACTGATTCCTTTTCCGCTGGAGTCATTTTGCTATGCAGAATATCAATCGCAAACTCCTTGAACACATCTCTCTGTAGCCTCTCTGCTTCCTCGGTCACAGATTTTGCAATAATCGCATTCTCTTTAGTTGGATCGGCTTCATTAATTCGCGGGCAGATGACGTATAGTTGTCGTCCGGTTTTGAGTTCCTTTCGGATTTCCTCATATGTGTTATCTCTCTGAGTTGGCAAAATGATTTTGGTAATAATCGGTTTGCGACCGTGAGGCATGCCCTCGAGGAGAGTTAAATCCAAATCGCCATAGATGGTGAGTGACAATGTGCGTGGAATAGGTGTTGCGGTCATGGAGAGTAGGTGCGGCGACACTTCATTTTTGGTTGTCAGCTTTTGTCGCTGCAATGTTCCAAACCGATGTTGCTCGTCGATGACCACATATGCCAGATGTTTAAACGCCACACTTTTGTATATGAGTGCATGTGTACCGATAAGTATCGGCACTTCGCCATTTGCTACCCATTTTAAAAGTTGTGCACGTGAAATTCGAGTTGGTTTGGTTTTGTCGCTTTTTGATGGAAAAATCTTACACTCGCTTCCAGTGATGAGGCCGATTTTTATCGGCAAATGTTTGAAATACGAAATGAAGTTTTCGTAGTGCTGTTTGGCAAGGATTTCTGTGGGCACCATGTAGCCTGTTTGCAAGTTGCCATAATCCTTGCCTTTGGGGCGTGCCTTGGTTACTGCATATATGGTAGTAGCTGCTACTGCTGTTTTGCCTGAACCCACATCGCCCTCGAGAAGTCGTGCCATTGGATATCCGCGTGTAAAGTCTGTGACGATCGAGTCGATAGCGTGGAGTTGCGACTCAGTCGGCTTGAACGGAAAGCGAGATACAAACTCCGCGATATCTTTTTTGCTCGTTTCAATCTCAAATGCTTCTTTTGTATTCCAGAGTTTTCGTTCCTGCTGTTTCTCCAGTTGAATAAAAAATATTTCTTGGAATGCAAATCGTTTGCGCGACGCTAGTGCATCGGACTCCTTTTTCGGGGTATGAATCCAGATGAATGCAGACCGGATGGAGGGGAGTGTGTATTTTTTTAAAACATCATCGGGTATCGGATCTTCTACTGTGTCTAAAATTCCGCTTGAAAATATTTTTTGTATTGTGTGATAAATCCAGTGAGATGTAACACCTTTGCTTTCTGGATATACAGGATAGAGAACATGCGTATCATTTTCCGCCATTCCATTATTACTAAATAGGGACTCACCAACAGCAGTCGGCAGTGTATCAACTACCTCGATTTTGGGATTGCTCATGTATCGCTCGTTTTTCCTTTCTGTCACTTTGCCCTCGACACGCACGAGTTGTCCCTCGTGAATCATTTTAGCAATGTATGGTTGGTTGAACCAAACGATTTTGATATGTCCTGTGTCGTCCGTGACCGTCGCTTCTGCCATTGGGATTTTCTTTACAAATGCCTTACTTGTTTTGAGTCCCGAGATTTTACCAAACACAGTCGCGTCATCGCCCTTTGCGAGGGTTTCTACATTGCGCATCTGGCTTGTGTTGCCGTATCGAATAGGGAAATAGTAGAGTAAATCCTCCACAGTCACAATACCCATTTTACTGAGTGCCTTTTTTTGCATTTCTACGAGCCGGAATTCCGTTGAGAGAGGAGAGGTGAGTTTCATGACTGTATTATACCTTAATCATAAACAGATTTTTTGATTTCTGAATCAGCCCTTCTTTTATCATCGACTCTAAGTTTTTAGATACAACATTTGTCTCATACTCAAGAGCCTTGACCAACTCCTTTTCTGTGTGTGGTTTCTGGAGAATTAGTTTCAATATTTTTGCTCGTTTTTCTCTATTTGATCCCTTGAATGCAGATTGTTTGGTGTGATGGCTACTTCGACGACTTGGATTGTGAGTTTCTTTTAGAAATGCACCGTAGTCAAACAGTGCCCAGTACCATTCACGTGGATTTTCCATATCGAGAGTTTTTTCAATGAGTGGCAAAATTTCACTATCTGAAATTTTTGTTAAAACTTTCGCTGAATCTTTTTCTACATCTGGAAAAAAGAAATGGATAAATACACTGCGAATATTTGTTTCGATAAGTGGCACGGGGATGTTCCACGCGAACGCCAGTATGTCGCCAGCGGTCGCAGGTCCAATGCCGGGTAGGGAACACAATAGTTTGAAATCCTTTGGAAATTTTCCGTCAAATTCGCTCTCAATTTTTTCCGCACATTTTTTCAAATACACCGCACGCCTGTTGTAGCCGAGCCCTTGCCATTCTAAAAGCACCTCGGAAAGTTCTGCTTCTGTGAGTATTTTTGTATTCGGGAACTTTTTCAAAAATGACCTATATTTTGAAACTACTCGTGGTGCTTGTGTCTGCTGAAGCATGATTTCAGAAACCAGAATTTTGTACGGATCGCGAGTCCTGCGCCACGGGAAATCCCGTTTGTGAGTTTTGTAGCGAGTCCAGATAATTTTCTTAAATTTTGCTACCTGCATAACTTCAGTCTAGCAGATTTGTGACAAAGAGGAATCTAATACACAACATTCCACGGATACTCGCTCCGTGTGATTTTCCACGTATTTTCTTTGATTGTTACAATATTTTTAATTTCAGTCACGTATTTTCGAACGCCAGCTTTATATTTTTCCATGTCCGGTTTGCCAGAAATATCTTGATCAGCCCATAGTTTGTTTTCTGTAATATAAAAAGAGTTTGGACCAAAACCGAGACCATTTGGATATATCTCTAGGGACTTCTGGTTAAAAAGTTTAGACACGCCGTCACTGTATTTGCACCGTGATGCCGCCCCTCCCGTGTATTTCATATCATGACAACCTTGTGTTTCAAGTTTTGTTTTTATATCTGCGAGAGAAACGGTTTCAATACTTACGTACCCTTCGTATAATGTACGTGCGCTCAGATCAGTTTTGACGGGAATGATTTTTTTTACTGAATTAGATTTCGCAGCTACAAATCCCGCGACTAGAATAATGAGTGTTAGTAATATTATTTTAATTGATGTGGTCATAGTGTAAGTATATCAAATATGATGTTGCTTTATACATATAAGGCAGATAGTATTTGTATATGAAAAAAATAATAATGCTCGGCATCACACTTCTTGTTCTGGGGGTAGCAACATATGTATATAATCCATTGTCGATTAAAGGAAATTCTACTGATTCAATACCCCAGAGTGGACAGAGTGGTATCGCACCCTTCTCCTGGCCAGAGAGGTTTCGAGTGGATGTAAAAAGAGTAAGTGTAGATGATAGAACGGGAACACAGACGGTGAATGTCAATTATCATTATTTGGCTGATGGTCAAAAAATAAAGGACGTGCCGATTGATCAGCCGGTTGACTCAACTATTTTTCGACTTGATACACACGTTATGTATTCTATAAACAATGCAACCAAAGTATACAAAACAACATCCTTGCGTCCCGACATGTCGCGCTCACTTCCATTTTATACTGTAGATACTACATGGACATTTGAGAAAAAAGATACCGAAAGTGGTGTATCGTGCGACAGGTATCACATCTCCAGACCTCTAACGGGTAATAAGCCTGCAAATCCAGAATATATATGCATTGATCCGATTCGCAATATTCCAGTGTATCGCAGTATCGGATACATAGAGGAGAAAAATGGGACGTATATAGTTCACCCAGTAGGGTTTATTGATACATATTCAAATTACAGCTCTGATCCAATCCCGGCGTCAGAGTTTGAGGTACCGCCAGGATATATAAATTTTGACGAAATACCAACTCACTGAGCCATTTGATGTGTTAATTTGATAAATAACAATAAATATATATTGACAAACGATAATCAGTTGATTAAGATATAGGTATTAGTATTTTAGTAACAAATATTTATGAAAAAAAGCTCAACAGTGTTTCTTCAGATGGTTGTTTTGGCTCTGGGGGTTGGTGCCCTTGCTCTTCTCCTGTGGGAACCACAAATCGAGGGGGTGAATGCACACGCTACAAATTTTGAAATATATTTCAAAGACCCCTTTCTGGCTCTTATGTATATAGGATCTATTCCATTTTTTGTGGCACTATGGCAGGCGTACAAACTACTCCGATATGCTGGGCAAAACAAAGTGTTCTCTCAGCCTGCGGTAAACGCTCTTCGAACTATAAAATACTGTGCACTGACAATCATAGGTTTTGTTGTATTGGAAGAAATTTTTATCATGCTGAATCATGGTACCGATGATGCAGCGGGCGGAGTTTTCATGGGTGTTCTCATTACTTTCGGATCAGTTGTTATTGCAACTGCGGCGGCGATGTTTGAGCGAATTTTGCAAAATGCTCTCGATATCAAATCTGAAAACGATTTAACTGTCTAAAACTATGGCAATAATAATAAACATAGACGTCATGCTCGCAAAACGAAAAATGAGTGTCACTGAACTCGCCGAAAGAGTTGGTATCACAATGGCCAACATCTCCATTTTGAAAAATGGAAAGGCAAAAGCAATCCGCCTGGGAACGCTTGAGGCAATTTGCAAGGCGCTTGAGTGTCAGCCAGGGGATGTGTTGGAGTACAGAAAGTAAATGAGGGGGGCTTTACTTTACGTTGGCGTATTTCTGATACCATTTGTTCGTAAAAATTTCTGACGAATCAAATTTCTTTTTCGTTTCAAAGAAAGCATCAACTTCTGGATACGCCTTATGTAATTGTTCTTCTGAATAATACAACTGATAGGGTAGATAGTAAGTACCACCAAGATTTGTTGCAACATCGATGAGATCAGTTGTTGTCTTTTGTAATATCTTGCTTTCTTTTTCATTTAATTTCTGGTTGAAGTACAGAACAAATGCAAATCTGTCATCTTTGGCATATGGGAGAGCCGTAATAGTATCTTTATGAACTATTCGGATTGTTACGTTGAGTAGATTTGCACCATTTGATTTTACTGTTGTTCTGAGACCATCTATGAAATCTGCCATTTTTTCTTCCGGAATAAAATACTCTTGAAGAATATCAGTGTCTTGGAGTTTGTTTTTTAAATATCCCATCGAGTCGTACATTTCTTGGTTACGAGAAACATCACAGACTTCATTTGGACTCATGGCTTCATTTCGTGTCACACATGAATGAAACCGTGGCTCAATATTTTTCTCTAAAGCCCAGCGTACCCATTTACCCAAACTACTTGTTTTAGAAAAGTTAATCACCAGTCTATTAAACCATGTCAACTTTGCAGGTTTTAATTCTGGTATTGGTTTGTCCCATTCTATTTTTTCAAATGTATGTACTGCAGTTTGTGTGAGGTAGCTTGTTGGGGAGATAGAAATACGTGCGTACATGAGACCGAGAGTATCGTTATTTTCAATATTTTTCTTGTAGTATGTTGTAAAATCTTTGTAATTCATGTATGTCGTAGACCACTTGTACACCTCGTTTGGTACCACGTCGAGATCAACATCGAGGATAACGCCAAATAGCCCGTAGCCTCCAAGTGCGTGACTAAAAAGCTCTGTATTTTGAGTTGGACTTGCTGTAACAATATTTCCATTTGCGGTCATGATATGCATTTGTCTGACTGTGGGCGCCACTTGACCAGGATTATGTGCTACACCATGTGCGTTGACAGAGAGTGTGCCACCAACAGTGAAGATGTTGATTGATTGCATCGCCTTGACCGACAAACCTTCTTTATCGAGAAGTTCCTGAACTTTTGCCCAGGTTACTCCAGTTTGCACATTAATAACTTTGTTTTCTTTATCTAGTTTCATGGCATTGAAACTTCTCATATCGAGTACAAGTCCATTTTGTACAAACGACTGTCCTCCCATACTGTGTTTTTGTCCGGCACTTGTTATTTTTAAATTATTATCTTTGGCATACTGCAGAGCGTTTTTGACGTCAGTTGTAGAAGTAACTTTTACAACACCATATACTGCAGTTTTGTTGAGACAGCTTGCATCGTTTATGAGACCACCTTTTTGTTCAAATGTAATCGTGGTTGTGCTGTGTTTTAGAGTAATTGTAGTTAATTTTGTTTGATCAGTAGTGTCTGGGTATATAAAGTCGCAGTCCTTGTCTTTGTTTGGTGCAGAAGCGTATTCAACAGCTTTTTTGATTCCGAGAAAAATAAAAATCACAGCCATAATACCTGCTGTGACGATTTTTTTGTTTTGAAAATTTTTTTTGACAATTATCATATTTAATATTTTGTGTGTTAGAATATTATTGTACCATTTAATATTAATTATCCAAGGAATTTTTATGCTTAAAAAAATAAGTGTCATTCAGTGGCTTGCCTGGTTCTATGCTCTTAACTTTTTATTTATTTTTGTTATCTGTCATTGGCCAGGACTTACCGATGCACATGGAAAACTCCTTGGTTTATATCAAATCGATCCTGTTGATGACGTGTTTCATCTTTTATCAGGGCTACTTGCGGTTGTTGTTGCACTTCGCTCGAGAACATGGTCAGTTAATTATTTCAAATATGTTGGAATTCCATACGGCATTGATGCTGTTGTCGGGCTTTTCTTCAGTACTCAGTTTTTAAACGGGGATGTTTTTACAAAACCACTCGGGGGGATTGATTTCAGTTCAAGTAACTTAATGGTTAACCTTCCACATATTGCAATTTTGGTGACAATGTTAGTTATTGGTTTTTGGTTGAGTAAAAGAGTTGATACACAAACTCAATAATATTTTATGGATCACGCTCGCACCCGACAAACTTTCGTTTGTAGATTTTTAAAATGGTTGTTTTACATTTTTGTTGGACTTGTGGTTGTGATAGGAGTGATTCTAATATTTTTCAAGGTGAGTGCAACTAGTCGAGAGGTAAAACTCTCGTCTGATGTAGCTCCCGCAACGGGTCATTTTGTCCAAACTTTTGATGCAAAGATTTTTGTTCAGGAAAGCGGTCCTATGACAGGCCAGCCAGTGTTGTTGATTCCTGGAACTGGCGCGTGGAGTGAGATTTGGAGAGATACTATAGATCCTCTCGCTACAGCGGGTTACCGTGTAATTGCAATTGACTTGCCACCATTTGGTTTTTCAGAAAAGCTAATTGGAGTATCAAAATACAGTCGAGAGAATCAAGCTAAAAGAATCATTGGTATTTTGGATGTACTCGGTATTCATACAGTAATACTTGTGGGGCATTCAGTGGGTGCGCGTCCGACTATCGAAGCGGCACTTGAAAATCCTGAACGTGTAGCAAAGCTTGTTCTTGTTGATCCTGCGCTTGGGTTTCAAGAAGATAAAGAGGATACGCCGCATTTTGAGCAAAACCATCCATCATTTATTGTGCACGTGTTGTTTGGAATTGACTCGTTACGAAATGCTATCTTGTCGGTGTATGGAACAAATCCTATATCCATCAAGCCACTTGTGTCATCATTTGTGTTCCAAAAATCTGCAATAACAGATGCGAGAGTCGCCATGCTTCAACGTGGTCTTGTTATCAAAGATGTGACACAGGCAAATGGGGATTGGCTTGAGTACCTCACAGTCAGAACAGATACATCTCTTTCAAATGATTTTACAAATTTTAAAAAACTAACAATGCCGGTTGGTATTTTGTGGGGCAGGGAAGATACCGTTACTCCACTGTGGCAAGGTGAAGCACTGAAAAAACTTATCCCAAACTCACAATTAGTGGTTTTGGACAATGTCGGACATATCCCTTTTATTGAGGATACTAATAGTTTTAACTTAGCACTCTTTGAGCTTTTGAAAAAATAAAACCATGAGAAAAGTGATAGAAATAATTAAACAAATATTCAAAACAAGGATTGTTAAAATTGTTGTTGGATTATTTTTATTTTTTCTTATAGTTGGGATTATCCTTGCGGTATCTTTTAATGCACGTTGCAGTTCTGTACAACCAAACTTTAAAACTATAAACGACCAGATTCCAGAGCAAATAAAAATAGCAGAAAATAATATACAAAATTATTCTCGCACAGAAGAGACAACATACCTGTCTTTTCCCGAATGGTATCTCGTTTTTAATCCTCAGGAATATGGAATATATATTGGAGCACATAAACCGAGCGAATTCCCATATTTCACTTCAATCCATCAATTTTGGAGTGGATATTGCGATGTCTATGGTATTACAAAAAAGAATTATCCATTCAACGGTGGAGACCATCTCACGGAGGTGGTTATTGGTACGAGTTTTACGGTAGAGTACGGGATAAAAGGAGCTTGGGAAAATACTGTTGGTAGAATTTCAGAATGGACAGCGGATGGAGAGCAAACTGAAGAAGATTTTTTTGCCGCAAAAGTCGCACAGGATTATGGCAATTTTATTCCAACAAAACCATGGTATGAATTTCCATTTGGACAGCGATTTGGACAACTGTGGACTCAGACCCCTTTTTTTGGGCAACATTTTTTACGTAAGATTGAACGAAAAATTTTCCTGAGTTTTGAATATGGAATGAAATCTGTGTATGCATTAGTTATTCGAGTTGCAACGCATGCTGTATACGGTGTAGCTGATACAGAAGTGTATGTATCCGCCACACATGTTCCAGACAGTATTTTCCAAAACCCTCAGATTCGTATGGTGAGTGATTTGGGAAATGATAAATATATTATTGCTGTACCTCATTACCAAGGATTTACTGATACAGTTCCAGGGCTTGCGATGAAGGGATTGCTATTTGTGGATATTGCGGGCAATGATGAGATATTGGTAACTGCAGTTGCTCCGCAAAGTTGGAAATTTGATTTACCAGATGGTTCACTTTTATTTACAATGAATATGATGACAGACGATAGTCAAAAGAGAATTGTTCTTCAGGTGCCCGTTCGATCACTTGGTCAGATACTTATACAGCTTAAAACAGAAGAAGTGAGAATTGAGCATCTATATGATTATTAGTTTTATTTTATAGCGGAGAGTATGGTGTAGCTAAGAACATACACTAAAATGAAAGGGCTTGCCATTACGCACGCCCTTCTCAGTTCTTATTTTGAGTGCTCAGTGAATGCTCTCATGAGCGGAACTCCGATTGAGATTCCCAATACTGCGAGGCTAGCACACCAACCCCATGCTGACATATTAGCTGCTACTCCTGTTCCGATCACTGCAAGCAACCATGCTACAAGAAATTTTTGTCTTCGTGTCATGAATTTAAATTAGTATATTAAATTATATCTTGTTCATATGCGGAGGATGTGAGATTTGAACTCACGGTCCAGTTTCCCGGACGGCGGTTTAGTAAACCGCTGGTTTAAACCACTCACCCAATCCTCCAATGCGTAGACTGAGACAGTCTAGCATTTTTTATTTTTTTATTCGAGCTTTTCGTTTGCTACTGTTTTTACCACAAGCTAATCACTATTCCCATTGCAACCATGACGATACCACTACTAAACGCCTCAAACATCCAGAGCTTGCATGATCGTCCCATCCAGACAACCTCGATATACGAAGATGTTGCGAGAAATCCGATCCAGACGAGTAGGGCAGAATAGATTCCATTGCACAGAGCTGAATTGAGCATGGTGTATGACGAACTCATCATGAGATTCCACACAACAGCGAGTGCATATGCAGTAATAATATTTACAACAAGGTTTGAAAACATTTTGCCGTACATGTCCGACAACTTTTCATTGCCAGTTGGATGTATGTTTGCAAGACGCATCCACAGTTTGCCTGCAACTGGTCCATGCATGAGAAACCCGATAATAAACGCAACTACTGCTGCAATAAGAACTGCAAGAATATTAACATCAAACATATTTTTTTATTTTAAAAATAATATAGTAAGTGTAGCAGGGATGGGGAAGTGTGTCATTGTGTAATGCATTGTTGCCTAGCAAAACACCTGATGCTAATTTACTCACTTTTTAACATTTTACCTAGTTCTACCTCGCCGAGTATGCGATCGTCCTTAGAGAGCTTCAAACTTTCTTTCATATCTTGCCAGAAATCTTTTTTGAGCATCATGTTGATGAGGAAGATAATACCAGCCGCGATGCACGCCCCAATGATTGCCATGAGCATGTCTTTTTGTGCGTCCCAAATATCTCCCTGGCTACCGAGGAATGCGAGTCCCGAAAGAGGATCAACTGCCTTGGCCGCTTGCCACTCGATGATTTCGTAGATTGCGGAAAACGAGCCGAGAAGATCGATGGGAAGAATGTATGCCCAAATGCCTTTGACTTTGGCCAGTCGCATGAACATTTCCCGAATAGGATAAAACAATAGAAATCCACATGAGAAATGCACCAATCGATCATACATGTTTCTGTTTTCTCCAAACCAATGCTGTAGTGTGTAGCCAAACGGCACATGCTCGTACGTATAGTGTGAACCGATGAGATGCAAGATGAGGAAAAGGGTGATGAGGGTGTATGAAACTTTGGAAAGTTTAAAAAAATAACCGAGAATAAGAATAATTGGTACGGAAATAAATACTAAATAGTTTTCAAGTAACCAATCGTGAGGGAATACCGGATGTATCGCCGCCCATACCCATACTGCTACAAATGTAACCAAAAGAAACCAGTGATATTTTTTCATGAATATATTGTAGCAGAAGTATTTACAAATTTGTACGGTTTTTTTGCGGAGACGGGCGGATTCGAACCGCCGGTGCCGTTTAAAGGGCACACCTCTTTAGCAAAGAGGCACATTAGACCGCTCTGACACGTCTCCATATTAATCGAACTGTAACTCACAGTATCATATCGAACATGCCTCGTAAATGAAATGATTTACAGCTATGTGTTTGTGATATAATAGTCAGATGAAAAATAAATCATATTTATTTATTGGCATTATTTTGGTTTTAATTTTAGTTGGTTTTCTTGTGTACAGAAATTCTGGTAACATTGATTCAGTCGCGAATTCTGGTACACAGACCGCGACTACTACAACTCAGGCCAACACTCCGCAGGCGGTGGAGTACAAAAATACAGAGTATGGGTTTACATTTTTGCTTCCACAGAGTTGGAAAGGGTATTCGATCATAGAAGACGAGTGGGGAGAGGATGGAAGCTGGACAGATGGCTCAGAGAGAAATCCTGGTGGAGAAAGTGGCCCGCTCATTTCTATTCGCCATCCAGATTGGGAGTACAAGAGTCCACGCCAGGACATACCAATAATGGTTTTCACTATAAAACAATGGAACGACATGCAGGCAGAGAAATTTCATATTGGTGCGGCACCGATAAATCCAAGCGAGCTCGGTCGTAACACAAAATACGTATTTGCACTTCCTGCGAGATACAATTTTGCCGATGCGGTCGGTATGGAGGAAGTGAATCAGATTATTGAAGGCAAACCCCTCAAAACGTTTTAAGTATTTTTACGAGCCCGCCCATTAATACATTTTGAAACATCCGCAAGCCTCGAGCACGGTCCTGTCAACGACTCAAGTATTCTCTTGAGCTCATTGACAGGTCGAGGCTGAGGACCGAACGAACTTTTCGCCGGAAAAGTGAGTGTTTTCAAAATGTATTAATGGGTGGGTGAGTTTACTAAGTCTTAATGCGCGATTGTAAATGCGTACACATCTTTTGCTCCAGCACTGAGTAGTGTGTGACGTGCTTCGGAGAGAGTGCTACCTGTAGTGACCACATCGTCAATTAAAATAATATACTTACCTGCCACTCGCGGATCCGCTTCGAAACATCCTGTCAGGTTGTGCATGCGTTCCTCCCTAGACTGGCTACGACTTTGTTTTGGTGTGTCCACTGTTTTTTGAAACCATTGTGGTGCATACAGTAGTGTGTGTGCCGTGTCACAGTTAAACACCGCCTTTGCAATATACTCGCTCTGGTTGTACCCACGTTCTGTCCGACGGAGAACAGAAATAGGAATGGGAATAAGTAGAAACTCTGCGTCACTATCAAAAATCACAATGTCAGAAACGAGAGCAACGATTTCTTCATACAACAGAGTTCCGATATGATCGAGTGGTAGAGTATTTTCCCTATATTTGAGTTCCCAAATTATTGCTTTTACTTTTGGATTTTTGTAATAAAACAAAGGGTGAATCCAGTCTGCATTTTCCACATGTGGATTTCTCGGTAGTTCAAAAATATCCTTAGCAGTCAGTTTTCTAACAATATCAAAGTCTGTTCGAGGAGGAAGAATAATATCAAGAAAGGTACAGATAATTTCTTTCAATCTTTTCAACATAGCTGTATTATACCGTACTCAAATATGCTATACTACATTTTTCATCACATCACGTATGTTTGATTTTCTTTCCAACCTATTCAAAAAGCCGAACCAAAGTGTTTTAGGTATTGATATTGGTTCGTCTGCGATAAAAATAGTGCAACTCAGGCGCAAGGGCGGTCGCGCAATACTCGAAACATACGGTGAACTTTCTCTCGGTCCATATGCAAACAAAAGTATCGGTGAGAGCACTAACCTATCCGAGGAGAAAATAATCGAGGCACTCAACAATCTCATAAAGGAAAAAGAAGTAAATGTTACATCTCGCGAATGTGGTATCGCTATTCCATTTTCAGCATCACTCATGTCTGTTATCGAGTTGCCCCCGGTCAATATGAAACAAATTGCGAGCATCGTTCCACTAGAGGCACGCAAATATATTCCCGTACCGATTTCCGAAGTGTCACTTGATTGGTCTGTTATTCCGCCCGACAGAAATCCTGGTGTAGAGCAGAAATTGGATATGGATGGCAAACCAATTCCACCAAAAACAGAAGTGCTGATTGTGGCAATACATAATGATACGATCACACGATACAAAAATATTGTGGCGGCAACTGGACTGTCTGCGTCATTTTTTGAAATAGAGATTTTTAGCACACTGCGCTCGATTCTCGATCAGGAAGTCACTCCAATGCTTATCGTAGACATGGGTGCGACAAGTACAAAAGTCTATATAGTCGAGCGGGGAATTCTCCGTGCGTCACACATGATCAATCGTGGTGGTCAGAGTATTACGACAGTGTTATCCAAATCGTTGGGTCTGTCTGTTGATGATGCGGAAATAATGAAACGTGACAAAGGAATTCAGGGAACAGCAAACGGTATTGGAGTCAAAGATGTGGTGACTGTCACTCTTGATTTTATTTTCAGCGAGGCAAACCACGTCGTGCTCGCGTATCAAAAGAAATACAACAAAAATGTGAGCAAGGTGATCCTCGTAGGAGGGGGAAGTGCACTCAAGGGCGTTGTGGATGTTGCCAAGCGGAACTTTCAGACAGAGGTAATAGGCGGTGACCCGTTTTCAAAGGTGGTTGCTCCGGCGTTTCTCGAAAACATACTCAAGGAGACCGGTCCGGAGTTTGCTGTGGCAGTGGGAGTTGCACTACGCAAGTTGCAAGAATTAGGTTGAGAAAACTTTTCAAACTCCTCTCCCCAAACCCGTTTCAGAGACGCTCGCTTTTCCTGCGAAAAGCTCTCTCGGTCCTCGACCTGAATCCGTCAATGAGCCCAAGTATTCTCTTGGGTCGTTGACGGAACCATGCTTCAGGTCTGCGGATGCTCTGAAACCGGTTCGGGTCGACGAGCTTGAAAAGTTTAATTTTCAAAACAAACCTCATTTTTGACATGATTCAAAAATACTCATATTTAAAGCCGTATTTTCACTACTCAAAAAAGAAAATGCAATTTTGCATGAAATTCGCTTGACTTTGTATGCACACCGTGCTATGCTTTACTCATAATCGTTCATTAGAAGTATTGTAGTTGGGATGCAGTTGAGTGGGTTTGGAGGACTTGAGCCTTCGCCCACAATGGAGAATACCATGCACAACCGCGGATCCACGGCGCACGGCGCCTACGTCAACCATCATAGCGCCCATTTGAGCCATGTCCCGATGATCGTCACCACCGCGCGCGCCAACCATCGCAAGTAACCCGGCGCCGGCGGCCGGCGAGTGCGAGCGACCACACGGTCGCTGCGCTTGCCAGGCGAGAATGAGAAGTATTCCAGTCCGATCGCGGGCGCCAGCTTTGGGAAATATCGAAAGATAAAATCCCTAACGCTACGCCCGCAGGCCCCAGCCCCCGACCACAAATCGGGGGTGTTTTTTTGTATAAAAACTATTAAGTGAATAAATCCAGAATAATATAATTTTGGAAACTCCGGAAACGATTAGGAAACAACGACGAATGAAGAGGAGTCCGAAGCACTGTTTGAGCACAGGTACTCCTGGCGAGTTTGCGAGAGGACTCTGGAATGAGGACGATTGTTTCCTTGATCGTTGAGGTAGAGGAAAAAGTCACCAGACTTTTATCCGTTTTTCAAAATTATATTATTCTGGATTCATGAACCACTTTGTCCACAGCTCCCACTGTGTTTTTTATTTCCATATTCTTGTATACTTACTCTAGTATTTGTGCGCGAATTCACACACTAACTCATGGAACCAAAATTTCAAACATCGTTCATTCCAAAAAATTCAGGCACGATGGGATCGGGCAATATCATCGAGGCTGTTCACACCACAAACCTATTTACTGTTATTAGTTCGGTTGTATTTATCGCTACACTTCTCGCATCTGGCGGGGCATTTGCATACAAAAAATATTTAACTGACCAAGTAAACAAAGCCAGCAGTGAACTCGGTAGCGCCACAGAAGCATTTGCACCAGATAAAATTCAAGAACTTGTAGACGCGAGTTCGCGTTTGGCCACAACAAAACACCTACTCGTAAATCATGTGACCGTTTCAGAAGTTTTTAGTTTATTGCAGTCGCTTACTGTGTCCAAAGTTAGATTTACCAGTTTTGAATTTTCAATAAAGGAAAATCACATGAGTGTCGCAATGGATGGTGAGTCGCAGACATACAATGCACTCGCCAACCAATCTGATGCGTTTTCACAGAATTCATTTATTATTGCCCCATTATTTTCAGATGTGAATCTGACAACCCAGGGAAATATCGGTTTCAAGTTTGTCGCGACGCTTAATCCCGATCTCGTATCCTACAAAAAAGCGATTGAAGCACTAAAATCAAACCCATAATATGAAAGCAATTCTTACCATTGTCATAGTTACCATCGGGATCGGAATGTATATTCTGTATATTAGTCCTACAATAGGTGACATACGGTCGTTGCAACAACAAAAAGATGAATACACTCGCACACTTGCTACATCCAAAGAACTCAAAATTCGTCGAGATACGCTCATGGATGCATACAACAGTATTGCTCCGGCGGATTTGGATCGTTTGAATAAAATTATTCCAGTTACATTTGATCAAGTTCGTTTTGCAAAAGACATGTACGCTATTTCACAGCTTGATTCTATTTCAATAAAAAATATTAAGATTTCAACTGCACCAATAGATTCAGCGGGGAATATTGGGACAGCGGCAACAAACCCAGTAAGTTATAAAACTATTTCCGTTTCCTACACTGCCTCGGGGACGTATGACCAGTTTATTCGATATCTCCGGGACGTAGAACAGGATCTGCAACTTATGGATGTGACTTCGATAGTGGTCAAACCGTCCGACAAGAGTAATGTGTATGACTACGCAATGACACTTACAACTTATTCACTACGATAATATGGAATTTTTCACAAAAAACAAAAAAGTAATTATTGGCATCATCATTCTTATTGGTTTGATTTATTTTGGATACGCAACCGTTTTTTCAACTTCTTCGTCTGATATTGCCGAGGGGGATACACCAGCCGTTTTGCAGGACAGTGGACCAGCTAAAGAAATATTAAATGCAGTAGATAAATTCAAAAATGTATCAATAGACCCAGAAATATTTACATCGGATTTGTTTAAAAATCTTAAAGATTTTACAAGTATTGTTACACCTGAACAACGAGGCAGATCAAATCCTTTTGCTGTGTTTGGTGCAATAAATAGCACAACTGGTGCAGAAAACACTCCATTTCAAACTACGCCTGTACAATCTACAACCCGTTCCACTCGTAATATATAACTGTCATATAGAATGGATATAATCAATTTACTCATTGAAAAAGGTTTACTAACTCCTGAACAGGTTACTGCGGTCAAGAAAGAAAGGGCACAAACAGGTATTACAGCAGAACAAGCCTTGCTTAAACACGGTATCTCCCCAGAAGTCATTTTGAATGCAAAGGGAGAGTATTTTGAGGTGCCTGTACGTAGTCTAGAGGGGGTAGATGTTCCCGGGAAAGTGCTTGAGTATATTCCAGAGGAGTCCGCAAGACATTATAAATTTATTCCACTTGCGATTGTAGATGGCGCGCTCGAAATAGGTATGGTAGATCCAGATGATATTGAGGCACACGATGCACTCAACTTCATTTCTTCTAAAATTCAGATGCCGTTCAAAACCTTTATCATCACAGAAGAGGATTTTGAGAAAACAGTGGCGTTGTACAAGGGTTTGTCGGGGGAAGTGTCAAAGGCACTTTCGGAACTCGAGAATGAACTCAAGATCGAGACATCATCTGTGGATATGGAAAAAAATAAGACAGATGCGGAAAATGATAAAGCGGACGGTGAAGCGACTAAAATTGCAGAGGATGCTCCGGTGACTAAAATTGTTGCGACAATACTCAGATATGCAACTGACGGCAATGCATCCGATATTCACATTGAGCCATGGCGTGAAAATATTCGTGTACGTTTTCGTGTTGATGGTGTGATGAATACAAGTCTCGTACTGCCACTCAAAGTGCACTCGGCAGTTGTTGCGCGTATTAAAATCCTTTGTAATATGCGACTCGATGAAAAAAGAAAGCCCCAAGATGGTCGTTTTACCGCACGTATCGAGGGTAGAAAAATCGATTTTCGTGTTTCAACATTTCCAACATTTTTTGGTGAGAAAGTCGTGATGCGACTTCTCGACCAGGAAAAAGGTGTAAAAAAACTAGATCAGCTCGGTATTAGCAAGAAAAATTTGGAACTTATAAAAAAAGCAATTGATAAACCATACGGACTAATTCTTATTTCTGGACCGACCGGCTCTGGAAAAACGACAACTCTGTATTCAATGCTAAACGAAGTTGATCGTGAGCATCAAAACGTACTTTCACTCGAAGATCCTATCGAATACAACATCGAGGGAATGTCTCAGTCGCAGGTTAAACCTGAAATAGGGTACACGTTTGGAGAGGGACTCCGAACAACCCTTCGTCAGGACCCTGACGTAATCATGGTGGGAGAGATTCGAGACAAAGAAACTGCGCAGTTGGCTATCCAAGCGGCTCTGACTGGTCACCTTGTGCTATCCACTATCCACACGAACTCGGCAGTCGGTGTGATTCCGCGTCTTATTGATATGGGAATTGATCCGTATCTTATTGCGCCGACTCTGATTCTGGCAATCGCTCAACGACTGGTGCTTGGACTCTGTCCTGGTGGGGGTGAGGCGTTACCTATCGAAGGTAGTCTAAAAGCAATGATAGATGATCAGTTTAGTGACTTGCCTCAAAAATATATTGATGAACAGGAGTTTACAGACAAGGTCTATAAAGCAGTTCCAACTCCAGAATGTCCAAATGGTACTCGCGGACGAATTGCGGTGATGGAAGTTATGGAAATGGACAAGGAAATCGAGAGTGTGATTTTGAAAAGTGCAACAGAATTGGATATTACAAAAGTTGCACGTGCAAAAGGAATGCTCACAATGAAAGAAGACGCGATTTTGAAAGCAATGCAGAGAGTTATTCCTTTTGAAGAAGTGAGTACATTGTAGTATACTTTAGAAAATCTGTAATTATTAATTTTCATGCCAACAGAAAATACACAAGTAAAAATACTACTGATAGATGATGATAGATTTTTGCTTGATATGTATTCTATTAAGTTCAGTAAACATGGATTAAAAATCGATACTGCTTCATCAAGTATTTCTGCACTTGCTAAACTCCGTGCCGGGGAAACATACGATATTATTGTGCTTGATATTATTATGCCATCTATGGATGGACTCGAGCTTCTTGAAGTTATCAGAAAAGAAAAACTTGTGCCTACTGCAGTTGTAATTATGTTAACAAACCAAGCCGATGATTTAGAAAAAGCAAAATCCCTTGGAATTGATGGGTATATAATAAAGGCGATGAATATTCCGTCAGAGGTAGTGCGTCAAGTTATTCAAATTTATAAAACTAAAACACAATCATAATGGCACTGGATTACAAAAAAGAACTCGAGGATCTCATTGGCATTGTTCAAAAAGAAGATGCGTCAGATTTGCATTTGTCAGAAGGACGTCAGCCGATTATTCGTGTAGCAGGGTTTCTGATTACGCTCGTAAAACATCCGGTGTTGTCGCGAGTTGATATAAAGGGAATTCTCGATGAGCTACTCGAACCACAAAAAAAAGATATCTTTTTGGATAAAAAAGAAGTGGATTTTGCGTATGATCACAAAGACGTTACTCGTTTTCGTGGAAATGCGTTTTTTAGAATTGGTAAAATCAGTATCGCACTACGCCTCATTCCAAAGAAAATCAAAACACTCGAGGAACTACAGTTGCCGGGAATACTTGAAACATTTGTAAATAAACAACAAGGATTTTTCCTGGTTGTAGGACCGACAGGCCAAGGAAAAAGTACAACTCTCGCTGCGATGGTTGAAATGATTAACGAAAGACGGCTTGAACATATTATCACCATTGAGGATCCAATTGAATATATTTTTGATTCCAAAAAATCTATTATTGATCAGCGTGAGGTACTTCAGGATACGCCGGATTTTCACTCTGCACTCAAGGGAATGTTTCGACAAGACACAGACGTGATGATGATTGGGGAAATGCGTACGCCAGAGACTATTTCGACCGCTGTAACTGCGGCAGAAACTGGACATCTTGTGTTCTCGACGTTGCATACCAACACCGCTGCGCAGACTATTGCTCGTATTATTGACTCGTTTGGAAATGAGCAACAGGCTCAGATTCGTATGCAACTCTCTGCATCTCTGCTTGGTATTTTTTCGCAACGCCTTGTACCTCGTATTTCTGGAGGACTTATTCCCGCATGCGAACTCCTTATCAATAACAATGCGGTATCAAACCTGATCCGTGAAAATCGTACCCACGAGATCAATACAGTGATTGAAACGGGTATGGATATCGGAATGATTGATCTGAACAGATACCTGAGCGAACTGGTACGAGCAGGGGAGATTACGGTGGAGAATGCATATTTGTATTCACAGGATCCAAAAAGTCTAGAACGTATGATTTAGAGTTGAATATGATAAAATAAACTGCATAAGACACTATGATTTATAAATACAAAGCTCTGACGCCAACAGGTGAAATTTCACAAGGAGAAGTTGAGGCAATCAATGTTGATGTTGCTATTGCCCAACTTCAGAAACGAGGCCTTGTTATTTCTGAGATTCATGGGGCAGAGGACAAGGGTATGAAAATTCCTGCCTTTGCATTTTTCAATGGAGTTTCTGTCAAAGATGTTGTGATTTTGTCTCGGCAAATGGCAACTCTGTTTCAGTCACAGGTGTCAGCGCTTCGCATCTTTCGCCTCATCGGCTCTCAGGTAGATAATGCAGAATTACAGAAACAACTGACTCAGATAGCCGATGATATTCAGGGAGGAAGTCCAATCTCTACTGCTCTCGCTCGTCATCCAGATACTTTTTCTGCTTTTTATGTAAACATGGTTCGTGCCGGAGAGGAGTCTGGAAAACTAGACGAGACATTTAACTATCTCGCTGACTATCTAGACCGTACATATGAAGTCACTTCCAAAGCCAAAAATGCGCTGATCTACCCTGCATTCGTTATTGCCACATTTATTGGGGTTATGGTTATTATGCTTACGGTTATTATTCCTAAAATCGCTCTGATGCTCACATCATCTGGTCAAGAAATACCTATCTATACCAGAATCGTTCTCGGTATCAGTAATATATTTGTGAATTATGGAATATTTCTTGCTATTGCTGTTGTCATTTTAGGGTTTATGTACTGGAAATATTCAAAAACAGAAACTGGCGCGATAAATCTGGATAAAATACGTTTGGATATCCCATATCTCGGGGATTTGTATCGAAAACTCTATCTTTCTCGTATTGCGGACAACCTAAATACTATGATTATCAGTGGTATTCCGATTTTGCGCGCACTGGAAATCACATCTGCAGTGGTAGAAAACCGGATTTATAAGGCAATTCTCGATAGGACACTGACAGAGGTTAAAGGGGGTAGCTCTCTTTCAGCCTCATTCGGCCAGTACAAGGAAATTCCAGGTATTATGGTTCAGATGATAAAAGTGGGAGAAGAAACTGGAGAGGTCGGTAATATTTTGAAAACGCTTGCCAAATTCTATCAACGCGAAGTAACTACATCTGTGGACACTCTCGTAGGACTTATTGAACCGGTCATGATTGTGGCACTCGGTGCAGGGGTGGGAATACTCCTTGCTGCAGTACTCATGCCTATCTACAACATCGCCTCAGCGGGATAGAATTCATGGTTTATCCACAGAGAGACTTCTCATTCATTGTATATAGCCGTATAATAGACTACATACGTTTGAATACTAATGTATTCTTTCGGGAAGTGAGGTTTCTCTACAAAGAGAGCAGTGGTCGAAAACAATAAAAATCAGTCATTACAAGAATTTAATAATTTACATATTTAATTTATGAAAAAGAGTCTTTCACGAGGTTTCACACTCATTGAACTTTTGGTTGTTATCGCTATCATCGGTATCTTGTCATCAGTTGTTCTCGCATCACTCAACACAGCACGAACAAAGGGTGCAGATGCAGCTATAAAGAGCAACCTAAACAATACACGTGCTCAGGCAGAACTTATATATGACCCAGCAGGTTCATATGCAACTGTTTGTGCTGATACAACAACAATTCAGAAAGCTATGGCAGCGGCTCATGTTGCTGCAGGTCTCACTGGTGCAGATACATACGCTTTTGCTACAGCAGGAACTTCTAACACTGTTGCTTGTCAGTCACAGGCTGGTTCATGGGCTATTGAAGCGCCTCTAAAGGGAGGTGGATACTGGTGTGTAGATAGTACAGGATTTTCTGGAGCACGAGTAAGTGTTCTTGCAGCATCTGCAGGTGCTTGCCCAGCTACATGATTCTGTGTTCGACTATTTAGTTAGTAATAAAAAAACCGGCTTGCCGGTTTTTTTATTACTAACAGTGGACAGGGTTTCTATAATAAAAATATAGTATATAATATATATTGAATTTGGTTATATACCTGACATGCATCATTCGCGCACACATGGATTTACACTCATTGAACTTTTGGTAGTTATCTCAATCATTGGGGTATTGAGTTCTATTGTCCTTGCTTCACTAACAAATGCACGAAGCAAAGGAGCGGATTCTGCTATAAAATCTAATTTAAATAATATACGTTCGCAGGCAGAATTGTCCTATGATAACGGTGCAAATGGATATCAAGGTGCATGTACATTTGGAAATAATACTGATTTGTACAATGCTGCAAAAGCCGCTGCAGGGTGTGGAGGAGCAACGTGTGGGGCGTGTGCAAACAGTACTGGTGCGTGGTCAGTGTGGGTTCAACTCAAAACGGTTCCTGCAGATGCCTGGTGTGTGGATTACAAGGGGAGCGCTAAAACAGTCAGTCCAAAACCTGCTGCCCCTATAACTTCCTGCCCCTAGTCTCCAAAAGGTTATCGGGATAACCTTGTTTCTCTCGCAGTGTATTTACTATATAATACAAACATGGATATATTGTCTTACGTTTATATTTTTATTTTTGGAATGCTTATTGGTAGTTTTATAAACGTGGTTGCACTGCGATATGGTACAGGACTTTCTCCGTCTCAGGGACGCTCTATTTGTTTTTCTTGTAATAAAACTTTGCGGTGGTATGAACTCATTCCTCTTTTTAGTTTTCTGTTTCAACGTGGCAAATGTCGCGAGTGTCACAGTCCACTCTCGTGGCAGTATCCGATTGTTGAATTTTTATCCGGGATTTTGTTTGTAGTTATTGCTCTGCGTCAGGTAGCACTGTGGCCTATTTATAGTGTGTTTCAGTATGGACTAATATATTCGGCATCCTTCTTTTTTTACTATGCGTTTATATTCAGCCTCTTATTTGTCATTGTCATATACGATATTAAACACAAAATAATTCCTGACAAACTCGTCTATACATTTATAGGAGTTAGTCTTTTTAAATTGGTTTTATTTTTCGTGCTGATGGGATCTACGGCAAGCACGGTGAATATACTGGATTTGTTTGCACCTATTGTGTTGTTTGTTCCGTTTGCACTCTTGTGGTTTGTTTCGCAGGGGAAGTGGATAGGATTTGGAGATGCTAAATTGGCTTTTGGTATTGGAGCACTCCTTGGATTTGTTTCTGGAATCTCTGCAATAATTCTTGCATTTTGGATTGGAGCAGTGTGGAGTATCGGCATGCTCATCCTGAGTCGTATTCATGCGTATCATAACCAAAGTGTCGGAATGAAAACAGAAATACCGTTTGCACCGTTTCTCATTCTTGCTACGGTTGTACTTTTTTTCTGCCACATCGATATTCTCGGATTGGGAACATTTCTCAATTTCTTTACTCAATAATATGAAACATACTTTACGATCCGGTTTTACACTGATTGAGCTCATGGTCACTATGGGTATTGTCACTGTTATCATGTCAATCGTGCTGTTTAGCTATTCGCGTTTCAATGACCGTCTGGCACTGACTACTGCTGCACAGGAACTAGCTATCACAATCCGCCAGGCTCAGTCGTATGGTCTCAATGTAAAAGAGTCAGGAGTCGGCAATGGCCAGTTTACATCTGCATATGGAATATATTTTAATCCTCCGCACGCAGCATCTGCGTATGCAGGAGATCCCACGCATTATGTCCTCTTTGTTGATAATCAGACAGTAAACAAAACATATAATAGTGGATCTGGAACCTGCGGTAGTAGTTCGACCGAATGTGTAGAAATAGTGACACTCCGAAATGGTGTAACTATTTCTGCGGTGTGTGATGGTGCTGGAGAATGTCCTCCTACTCGTGGTAGTGGAGGTACGCGCGCACTTAGTATTACATTTCTTCGTCCGAACCCAGATGCTGATATTAATTTTATCAACGCAGGTGGAAATATTTTATTAGGTGGAGAGCCAACAGGAAAAGTGGTGCTCAAATCTCCTCAGGGCAATACGATAATGGTGGTGGTGGAGAAAACGGGTCAGATATCAATCCAATAGTATGACATTACGTGAATCTACATTAAAAAATACAAAGAGTGTGAGAGGGTTTACTCTCATTGAGATGATGGTCTCTCTCGCGGTGTTTAGTGTGGTTGTTGTTCTCAGTATGAGTGCAATAGTGAGTGTCTTGGATTCTAATCAGAAATCACAAACACTGCGTTCGGCAATGGACAATCTAAATGTGACACTCGAAAGTATGACTAGAGCAATTCGTTTTGGGACTACATATCATTGTGGATTAACCGGTTCCGGTACAGCTGATTGTGGTGGAGGAGATACAGGTATGATGTTTATTGGATCTGATGGTGTGCGGGTACGATATAATCTAAGCGAAGGAAGAATCGTGCGTAGTAGCGATATTGGTGCGTATACTCCTATGACATCTGCAGATATAATAATTGAAAAACTGACGTTTTATGTAAGCGGTTCTACTCCATATCCGGGTGATAATCTGCAACCCAGAGTGGTTATTGTTATAAAAGGATATACCGGAGCAAAAGCAAGTACAAAAACATCATTTGTATTATCGACCACAATTTCTCAGAGACAACTAGATTATCAATAGCATATGACTCTATTCAATTTCAAAAACTCAAAAGGTTTTACACTAGTAGAAACAATGGTTGCAATTGCTATTTTGTCAGTATCCATTACTGCTACATTTACAGCTGCCCAAAAAGGATTGCAGTCTTCGTCATATGCAAAAGACCAAATCACCGCATTTTATTTAATACAGGATGCAATGGAATATATAGAAAATGTTAGAGATATAAATAGAATACAATCTATCGCATCACTTTCATCTGGAGGAAGTCGAGTTGGTTGGCTCACTGGTCTCTCTCAAAATAGTAGCGACCCATGCTGGTTTGCTGATCAGCCTGGGGGCAAAGTCTGTACTATTGACACTCGTCTTAACATTGCCGCCGCAACAGCTGCGGGACTAACTCAGGCGTGTACTGGAACATGGGCAAGTAATACATGCTCAAACGTGTACCAGGATACAGCAACAGCAAGCCCGACATATTTGTACGGCTACACCACAACTGCTGGATGGACGCAAACGTCATTCAAACGAGAGATTAAATTTGAAACTGTATCACTCTCAAACCCTCCAGAGGTCAGGGTTACTGTGAGAGTCAGCTGGGCGAGTGGAGTGTTTGCAAAATCAATTAGTGTTTCAGAGGATCTTTTGGACCGATAATATCTATGAAAAAACAAAAAGGATTTACATTGCTTGTCGCGATAGTTACTACATCACTTCTTCTCCTGGTTAGTTTTGCTGTGGTCAATGTATCGTTAAAACAATTGATTCTGACATATTCTGGACAGGAATCACAGTATGCACTCTACAATGCAGAGAGTGGACTCGAATGTGCATTGTATTGGGATGTAAGCAACGGTCCCGTAAGTGCATTTTTTGGAAGTTCTCCGACTGATATACAATGTAATGGTCAACTGAATACAGTGGGAGGTGGTGGCGGTGGGAGTGCTAATACATATAGTTACATGGTACCGATTACGATATTGCATGCAAAAGTCCCCGATACGGATGGTTCAGGAGGTGAATTAAATTTTCCTGTGCTCATCTGTGCCAATGGTACTGGTGTATGCAATACTTCAGTGAGTGGATTAAATCAAACGGGAATTGGTGCGCATGTTACTGATTCAAATGGGTATGATATAAATTTCTTTGCAAATAGTGATTGTACAGGTAGATTAGAGTGGGAAATGGAAAAATATGTACCAAGTTCAGGAGAAATAGAGAGTTGGGTAAAAGTTAGTAATCTTTCGAGTAGTGTGGATAAAACAATTTATATGTGTTACGGGAATCCTTCTATTGTATCCGATCAATCTAACAGAACGGCAGTTTGGGATTCTAACTTCAAAGGTGTATGGCATTTGCCAAATGGCGGCACTTTAAGCGGTGTGGATTCAACAGGTAACAACGTCCCAACGGTAAACGGTGCTGGTGCTACTACTGGGCAGATTGACGGAGGAGGTTCGTTTGCCATATCCCAATATATTGACACCGCAAATGTGGCAGCAATTCAGCTTGAACGTACTGACTCTATGACCTGGAGTGCTTGGTTTAAAACAAGTAGTGCGAGCACAATGATGCTCTTTGAAAAGAAAGACGGAGCAGCGACTTTCAGAGGGTATCAGTTGTTTATGAGCTCCGGGAATTTGTGGTTTTCTTTATCCAATGACAACTCAGGTGCTGCAAACGAATTGGATATTAGCACAAATGCAACTTATAATAACAATGCATGGCACAACATCACTTTTACGTATACAGGCACCAGTCTCGCAAGTGGAGTCGCTTCTTATGTGGATGGGATCCCGGTCGCCAAGACTACTCAGTTAAACACCCTCACTGGGACAATAGCAAACAACCAAGCTCTAAACATTGGCCGTAGGCGTTCTACAAATGTCTTAAACTGGAACGGTTCACTCGATGAAATACGTATTTCCAAAGGCATTGCTCGCTCTGCCGACTGGATTAAGACTGAGTATAATAACCAAAGTAGCCCAGGTACATTTGAAATATTTGGTTCAGAATCTAGTGGTAGTTTCGGTGGTGGTGGAGCAGGGGTAGTGACAAGTAATTTTCAGGTAAATTTTCAAATTGGATGTGCTGTTGTGCAAGTTACAAAACAACCAAGTGGTGCTACAGCGATAGAGTCCAGAGGATATAATACATGTGCAGCGGGTGCGAGTAGAAAATTTGAAAGAGGAATTTCACTTACGTATTAGGATGTTAGAACGGAAAATTCCACAAAAAATAATAGACCGATATTCCAAACTCAAAGAGCTGATTTCACATCATGCTGATTTGTATCATATCCATGACACTCCAGAGTTGAGTGATGAGGCGTACGATTCACTTGTGCGTGAACTCTCTGACATAGAAGAAACCTATCCAGAATTAAAAGATGCTAATAGCCCAAGTGAGCGAGTGGGTGGGGAACCCCTCAAGGAATTTGTAAAGGTGCGTCATGAAATGAAACAATGGTCATTTGATGATGTCTTTGATTTTACTAGTTTGGAGAAATGGGATGAAAAGTTACGAAATTTTATACAGAAAGCAGGAGTAACCGATTCTGTTGAATATTGCTGTGAATTAAAAATTGATGGTTTAAAAACTGTTCTAACATACAGAAATGGAAAATTGGTACAGGGAGCCACGCGTGGTGATGGAATAATAGGTGAGGATGTGACTCATAATATAAAAACTATTGAAAATATTCCGCTCGAGCTTAAACAGAAAATTGATATTGTTGCGGTAGGAGAAACGTGGATTGGAAAAAAAGATTTGGCGGAAATAAATGCACTGCGAGTCGAAAAAGGAGAACCAGTATTTGCAAACACACGCAACTTGGCAGCCGGTTCGGTCAGACAGCTGGATCCAAAAATGGCACGTGCTCGAAAATTAAACTCATTTGTATA
Source organism: Patescibacteria group bacterium (assembly GCA_040389125.1). Taxonomy (GTDB): domain Bacteria; phylum Patescibacteriota; class Minisyncoccia; order Phycocordibacterales; family DATDWN01; genus JAZKAN01. Next base: position 58,289 of record JAZKAN010000002.1, read on the forward strand.
CGATATTGATTCGAGTAGTTCTAGGGTGCCAGAATCACAATCTGAGGAACTGCAGTTTTTAAAAAATATTGGATTCACTATCAATCCACATTTTGCTGTGTGCGGTACACTGGAAGAAGTACAGAGGTATTATGAAGGATGGATACAGAAACGTCATAAACTGGACTATGAACTAGATGGTATTGTAATTAAAATTAACTCACGTCGAATTCAAGAGGCACTCGGTTACACAGCAAAATCTCCACGATGGGGAGTGGCCTACAAATTTCCTGCTGAACAAGTGACCACGATTGTGGAGGATATTGTACTTCAGATCGGACGTACTGGGGTTTTGACTCCAGTTGCACATTTGAAACCTGTCCTGGTGTCAGGTTCGACAGTATCACGGGCGACACTCCATAATGAAGACGAAATTCGTAGACTCGATGTACGGATTGGAGATACGGTTGTATTACAAAAGGCAGGTGACGTCATACCGGATATCGTATCTGTTGTAAAGGAGTTGCGTACTGGCAAAGAAAAGCCATACGCATTTCCAACGCACGTTCCTCAGTGCGGTGGTGATGGACGAATTGAGCGTATTCCGGGTCAGGCTGCGTGGCGATGTGTGGATAAAAATTCATTTGAACAGCAAAAACGCAAGTTCTATCATTTTGTATCAAAAAAGGCATTTGATATTGTGGACATGGGTCCAAAAGTTATTGATGTGTTGCTTGAGAATAATCTCATAAGTGAGTATGCGGATATTTTTACATTGAAACGTGGTGACCTGCTCGAACTCCCGCGATTTGCAGAAAAGTCAGTAGACAATTTGCTTGAGTCAATACAGAAATCATCACACACCACTCTTCCGCGATTTATTATTTCACTCTCTATTCCACAGGTAGGGGAAGAAACCGCCCATGATTTGGCGGAACATTTTGTGACATTTGAGAATCTTCGCACCGCTATGTTTACAGAACTAGAGGCAATTTCGGGCGTGGGGCCAATTGTTGCGGAGTCTATAGTTACTTTTTTCAAATCCAAGGAAAATACCAAAAAAATAAATCAACTGTTGAAACTGGTTCAGATAGAAAAGATGGTAATAGGAAAAGTAGCGCATGTATTTGCTGGGAAAACATTTGTGTTGACGGGCACGCTCGAGAGTTTGTCACGTGACGAAGCAAAAGAGAAAATTCGCGAACGTGGTGGAGATGTTTCGGGAAGTGTTTCCAAGGAAACAGATTATGTTGTTGCGGGGGAAAATGCTGGGAGCAAACTTGCAAATGCAGAGAAGTTGGGTGTGACGGTTTTAACTGAACAAGAATTTTTAGGAATGCTGTAAGTAAAGGAAATAAATATATTTTCAGAGCACGCATAAAATTGTACTCAATTTTTGCTCTCGCTCAGAGATCAAGAAAATAATACACTCAATGCGTAGCCCTCTCGCAAACTCGCCAGGATTACCTGTGCTCAAACAGTGCTTCGGGCTTACTTCATTTTCGCTGTTATTTTCTAATCTCTTCCGCAGTCTCAAAAAATTATATTTATTTTCTTTACTTTTGCTCATTTTCCAAAAAATGCTATTGTATGAGTATGATAACAACTGATGAAATCAAACACCTTGCCGAGCTGGCACGCATGGAGCTTTCTCCAGGGGAAATAGAAGGATTGACCGGACAAATTGACTCGATTCTGGGGTATGTAGGACAAATCAAAAACGCAACAGGCGATATGGTACAGGAATTACCCCCACTGAGAAATGTTATGAGGGAAGATGTCGTAACAAATGCCTCCCGAGAATATACAGAGGATATTTTAGCCAACACTCCAAATCGCGAGGGTGATTATTTGAAAGTAAAGAAAATTCTTGGTAACAGCGACGATATTATTTAATTTTTTATGATTGACCTTACAACTCTCACCATCGCTACTGCTAGAAAAAAACTTGACGCAAGGGAGTTTTCTGCTGTTGATTTAGCACAGGCGTATCTCACTGAAATAGAAAAGAAAAATCCTGAACTCAATGCGTATCTCGAAGTATATGATGATGTGTTGGAACAGGCAAAAAATGCAGATGAAAAAATTGCCAAAGGTGAGTCATGTCCACTTTTGGGCATTCCACTTGCGGTTAAAGATGTTATTTTAATTAAAAATAGGAAAGTCACTGCCGCTTCAAAAATTTTGGAAGGCTATGTTGCTACATATGACGCTACGGTTATAGCGCGACTTCGAGAGCAGGGAGTAGTTTTTCTCGGTAGAACGAATACAGATGAATTTGCTATGGGAGGATCAACAGAAAACTCTGCATTTGGTCCAACAAAAAACCCTCACGATACTTCACGTGTTTCCGGCGGTTCATCTGGCGGATCGATTGTTGCTGTCGCAGCACATATGGCTCTCGGTGCTTTGGGATCAGATACTGGCGGATCGGTACGTGAACCTGCAGCTTTTTGTGGAGTTGTTGGAATGAAACCAACATACGGCAGAGTATCTCGCTATGGACTCATTGCCATGGGATCATCACTTGATTGCATCGGTCCAATTGCAAAAACTGTAGAGGATGTGCAGATTATGTATTCAGCAATCGAGGGACATGACAGGCTCGATAGCACTACTATTACTGACACAACGTATCCGAAAATTACTGAAAAAAAAGAAATGACTATCGGTGTACCATGGGATTTGGTCAATGGGGAAGGTGTGGGTGGATCGGTTAAACAAAATTTTGCAGAGGCTGTAAAAAAGCTTGAACTTCAAGGCCACACAATAAAAAATGTTTTCTTGCCAAATATGGCACTGGCACTGGCAGTGTATTACATTATTATGCCCGCAGAAGCCTCATCTAACCTCTCACGATTTGATGGGGTAAAGTATGGATTGCATATTGATGGTAAAAATTTACTCGAAGATTACACCAAAACGCGTGGACAAGGTTTTGGTCCTGAAGTTCGACGAAGAATTCTCCTAGGAACATACGTTCTTTCTTCAGGTTATTATGATGCATATTATGCAAAAGCACAGCATGTACGAAGTATGCTTCGGAAAGAATTTGATGACGCATTTAAAGATGTGGATCTTGTGCTCACCCCGACCGCACCTTTTGTTGCGTGGAAAATAGGGGAAAAAACTGACCCATTATCTATGTATCTTGCAGATATTTTTACAATTACGGCAAATATTATCGGGGTTCCAGCCATTTCCATACCTTCTGGATTTACAGAAGTCGAAGGAAAAAATTTGCCGCTCGGTATTCAATTCATGGCGCCACACGCGGGGGAGAATATTTTATTTGATATTGGTAAAAAGTTTCTGGGAGAAAAATAAATTTTGTTGTACAATGAGAGTGTTAGTTTTTTCTAATTTCTTATTTTTACATTTTTATGGCAGATGAACCAAAGCCAAGCAAACCAGCTGACAAAGCACCTGCACCTGCTGCGGCACCGAGCAGGCCTGATCCATTTGTTGAGATTGTTTCATTTTTAATTGTTATTTTTTTGGCTAGTTTTATCGTAAACGGAGTCATTCGATCTGTTACTTCTAGTAGACTTTTTTCACAAGGATGGAGTGCATTTACTCCGAGGGGAATACTTCTTTCTCATACTCGTTCTATTTCTTCTTTGGAAAATCCAGTCGGAGCTACTGTAGTGGTTACAAGTAAGGGTGAAATCGTCGTTCTCGATTCTGCAGGTGGAACAAGTATTGGTACACAGAAAATGGAAGTTCGTGGCAAAGTCATTCAGGGACCAGTCACTATCGGAACCCAGAGGTACTGGAATATTGATTTTGATACTGGTGTTGATGGTTGGGTTAATGAAAATGATATTGCATATTTAGAAAATACCTCGGGTCCCACGATTTTGGAGAGAATAATTTTATTTGCATGGACAGCGGGGAATTATATTAAAGTGATTTCTGTTATTCTCACTGTTTTGGCAATATATGGAATTATCCATTTCACTCGAAAACTAGGTGAAATGCGAAGAGCGGAGCATGCCATGTTGTATCCGCCACCCGTTGTTTCGTCCGCTGGGATTACTAATCCAAAATGGGATAGAGTATTGCAACATATTGAATCGAACAATGAAAATGACTGGCGACTTGCGATACTCGAGTCAGATATTATGCTGAGTGATATTTTGGATAATCTGGGATTGCCGGGGGAGACCATGGGAGAGAAATTAAAAGCTGTAGAGAAAAGTGATTTTCAAACTATAGATGCTGCATGGGAAGCACATAAAATACGTAATCAAATTGCACATGAAGGTGCCGATTTTGTCCTGAGTCAACGAGAAGCACGACGTGTGATCGAGTTGTATCGTGCCATTTTCGAAGAATTTCATACTATATAAGTGATTAAACAAAATCACCCCAAAAGGGTGATTTTGTTATCTTGTTGCGGGACCAGGACTTGCACCTGGGTCTGAAGGTTATGCTTTCCACTATAGTTTTCACTACTTCCAAATTTCAAAAATTTGTAATTTGTGGTCTGGACTATACCATTTCCTTTTTCAAACGAGTTTGAAGGTAAGGAATTCACCATCTAGTCTCTACACATTTATCAGTTGATTTTAGTCATCTGAATTTAGCTCGGAATTGTCTTTCTCTACTATACTATAGTAAAGAGAGGATTTCTCCGAATTTGGCGAATGCAATCCTAAAAATTTCTTTTTAGGTGGCCCATACAGGATGCAAGATCCAATACTTGAGCCTTCCGAGATACTGCTTCTCTATCCCGCTATAGGGAATCATACAGTGTTTTGGTTTATATGCAAGTTGTTTTTGTACCATAGTTGTATTAATATATACCTATGCACAATCCATCTATTAGATATAAGGCACTTGAATTACGTCAAAAAGGTACAAGTCTAAATGAGATCGCAACTAGCCTTGAATTAAAAAAATCCACAGTAAGTTATTGGTGCAAGAATATTGTATTAAAAGAATCTGCAATCAAGAAAATTAAAATAAAGGGTAGGGAGAAATCTGTGCATGCACTACTACGATATTCTGAGATAAAAAGGAAAGAAAGAATTGAAAGAGATTTTGTTCAAAAGAAAGGTGGTGTAAATTTTGTAGGTGCGGTATCTAGAAGAGACATTCTTATGGCAGGATTCGGATTATATTGGGGAGAGGGATATAAGGTTGGGGAGCTTGGTTTTACCAACAGTAATCCCAAAATTATTAAATTTTATCTTGCATGGATCAAGCAATTCGATGTCCAAAAAATTGATCTCATATTTCGCCTAACAATTAATCAGGCATTTAAGTCATACGAAAAACAAATTAAGGATTTTTGGGTGAGGTTTCTCGGTGTTAAAGAAAATCAATTTTCCAAAACTACATGTATACAGACAATATTGAGAAAAGAGTTTATTCCTGACACGTCTAGTTATAAAGGAGTACTGCGTGTAAAAGTTAGAAGGGGACTATCACTTAAAAATAAGATTCTTGGTGCAATCGAACATATTTCTACTTGTGTCTGATTTTTTATCATGGTATTCTCTATTTGTTCAGTACCTAGTACTTGACGTCGGTGTAGTTCAATGGTAGAACGGAGGACTCATAAGCCTTAAACCGTGGTCCGATTCCACGCATCGACACAAAATTTGTTTCTCGTGTGTATTCGTGCTAATCTAAATCATGGTATTTAGAAATCATATCTCCATAACTGCAGACAGTGGGGTAGGGAGCACCACTACTGCAAAACGTCTTCACTCCATCCTGGGGTATGCTCCATGGCGTTGGGTTAATGCTGGTGCAATCATGCGTATTTTTGCAAAGGAACTTGGTATGAGTATCGAGGATTTTGCGGTTTACAACAGCGAGCACCTGGAAGAAAAGTTTGATGAACGGTGTGACGACATGATCAAACATTTTGGCGAGCAGGACTATGTGATTTTCGAAGGACGTCTTGTACACTATTTTGCGCCGCATGCATATCACGTTCGACTCGTCTGTGATCCACAAATCCGTGCACAGAGACGGTCAAAAGAAATGCACATGTTCACAAAAGACGAGGTGCTCCAGAAAATCATAGACAGAGACAAAATGAATACAGAACGGTATGTGAAAATTTACGGTAGCGAGGTATTGTGGCCGGACGAGAAATTTGATTTGGTGCTCGATACGGGTGTTTTTCCACCAGACATCATCGCCGAAAAGATTTTGGCAGGTCACACAGAGTGGCTAAAAGGGAAGTAGAGACGTCGTTGCTCTTCTGATTAAAATCTGTTACATTTTATCTGTTCCATTAAATGCGGTCGTAGCTCAATTTGGTTAGAGCACTCCCCTGTCACGGGAGAGGTTGCCGGTTCAAGTCCGGTCGACCGCGCAAAGAAAATAGAGCCAATACTATGGCTCTATTTTCGTATACTGATTGGACGGGAGAACTGGTATACTTATTTGTATATGAACTGGATAAAATTTATTAGGATTTTCTTACTCGTTTTAATTGTTATTGGAGTTGGACTACTTATTACTCAAAAAATGCGGGTGCCGAAGTTGGTTGATAGAATTTTAAAAAATGAAAATAAAGGTCAGCAGATTTCGAATATCAATGCTGATTCAACCTTAATCCCTTCTTTTAAATTTATCTCAATTAAACCGGACGAAATACTAGAACTTGGAAAGTCATATAAAATACAATTAACTCCCTGTATTGAAAAAAATAATCCAGATATGCGATTAAGTCTGTGGGTAGATCAAGATACGGGTCGTGCATATGACACTGGTGTGGATTTAAATAATACAGCGTGCGACTCAAACTCTCATGTTTCGACTATACAGTGGACAGCAGATGAACCAAACTTTTTTGGTCCTAATAAATATGAGCCACTTAAATCCAAATTTACTTTACGCAGGGCGATTGGTAAAGGAAATAACGAAAATGAAGTTGCAATAGCGACAAGCACTACATTCTTTTTGGCAGGACCTTCATGGATCGGTGAGGCCGGTGATACGATTTCGGAAGAAAGAATTAAGGTAAAAATTTCTGGATCCACATTCTACCCAGGAGATACTATTCCAATAACATGGATTTCTAACACAATATTGGGTAGATATTATGAACATTTTGATATTAGCTTAATGCCACTAGGGGTCGTCGGAAATGTTCCTAAAAATCCAATAGTATCTAGTATTACTTCGGGCGGAATTAGTGACGCCCCACCATTCAATTGGGTTATTCCTAAAACCCTTCCTCCAGGTGAATATCAAATCCGCATAGATCAGATTTTATATCCAGAATGTCAAATAAATAAAAACTGTAATAAATACACCCGGTATAGACAATACACTGATGGCAAAGCTGTATATGTGAAAAAGTTTCTTGAGTCATACTATGGAATTAGCGACTCGTTCACTGTATCTTATTAAAAGTAATGCAGGTGCTATAATGTATTTATGAAATTCTTATATTTATTTTTAATATTTGCTATTACTCTTCTTGTTTTTGTAAAATATATCTTCTCTCTACCTAGAGATGGTTACGACGGTTTAGACAATCTAGTATTATTTCTTGCCATTTGGGTAGGAATCTTTCTAGTCTTCTGGCTGGTTAAAGGTTCGTGCAAAAAATAATCTTTATTTGTATATGCTCAAATGGATCTTACCACTCAGTATACTAGTACTCTTTGAAGGTATTGCAGATATCTTTGCAAAAAATTGGTCACTAAAAGGAGGCTATTGGCTCGCTGCTCTTTCTTTGACTTCCTATTTGCTAGCGAATACATTTTGGCTTTTTGCTTTACGAAGCGGTTCGGGTTTAGGGAAGGGAGCAATCATTTTTTCCGTTTCCTCTGCTATTATTGCAGTGGTACTCGGCTTACTGTTTTATCACGAAGAAATAACCAAGTTTCAGATTGCAGGCATGGTATTGGGAATAGTGTCGCTTATATTCATTTTCTGGGAATAAATAATCCCAGTTCTCACTTTGTCCACTAGGTCGCGCAAAGAAAATAGAGCCAATACTATGGCTCTATTTTTGTATACTGATTGGACGGGAGAACTGATATACTGTTGGTATATGAATTGGATTAAATCTATCAGAATTTTTCTCCTAATTTTAATTATTGTTGGTATTGGTTTGCTGGTCACACAAAAAATATGGGTTCCAAAAGTTGTGGAAATGATTTTGAAAAATGACAAAAATGAATTATTAATTCCTTCTAATTTTACTGAACTTCATTTTTCTATAATGAGTAATGAAAACCCTCAATATCAAAATAAAACAAGTGAGATTGCGACTTCAGATATACCATTAACTAAACGAATAACCGTGCATGCACCAAATGATCCAAGGGATGCACGAGTTAGTATTACAGATTTGGTTACCGGTGTAGAATGTGATACAGACAATTATTTAGTTACAAGATTGCTTATCTCTGGAGATGAAAAAACCCTTCTACTATATCATTACAGCGGTTCTAATAATTTCTTAACCACTATTGATACTGTAACTTGCAAAACAATAGTTTCAGATCATAAAGCTGATCCTATTGTTATGACTGTAGATGATGCTATTGGGTATGTTATGAGAATGCCCGAAGTTAAACAGTGGATGAAATTATTTAACGGTTCTAATGGGACTAATCCAAGTACTGGAGGTAGACCAGCGTTTATGCTTGATTCTGAAACAAATGATATGTATGTGGTAAGAGTTTATGAAAACATGCCAGATCATGCTAGTACATTTGGTTTTTATGATGTTAATAAAGTTAATGGGAGGGTTACAGTTGAAGGTGATATTTTTGATGCATGTTACGGAATACCAGATGGTAAATGTAGAGAATAGTTTTTTAGATTCGGTATATAAATATAATTCTTATAATTTCTCATGGTAGTTCTCACTTCATCCACTAGGTCGCGCAGACGAAAATTGTATGGTTAGATGATTTTTGTTTTTAGATGTATAATTTATTTGTGAAAAAAAAGATAGAAATATCACTAGTAGCTTTATTAGGATTACTGCTTGTCCTGACTTTGGTATATGTTATTTTTATTAAAAATAAATCCAGCGTACCAAATGAACAGCCCACAGTTGCTAATCAAAAAAATAATATGAATACAGCAGATAATGAATTAAAAGAAAAAAACTATAATCCCATAAATTTTACTTTAAAAAGCGGACAAAGTCAGGATATTAAAGGCGCGACCGTTACCCTCGTCAGTTTTAAGGAATCTGAAGCCGAAGCAGTGGTGCAGGTTAGCTATAAAAGTCAAGTGTGGAATTTCATAATGAAAGAATCGGACTCTGAAATTTTTGGTGATATGGCTATACAATTACAATATGTAAATATGAGCAAAAAATCTAAAAATGCTTCTGATCATGAATTAACATTTAGCATATTTCCTAAAAATGATATGTTAAAATAAATAATACTGTTTGTTTGTAATTAATAAGAATAACACTATTTTATATGAATCATTCGAAATTCGTCAGAATTTTCCTTCTCATTTTGATTATTATTGGCATAGGTTTGCTCGTAACTCAAAAAATGTGGGTTCCAAAAACAGTCGATACAATTTTGAAAAAAGATCAGAATACTTTTAAGAACCAAGTAGTGGTTACAAGTAAAGTATCTCTTACAGATTTAGAGAGAGGACAGATAGAAAAATCGGTAGATGAATTTATGAACGAATATAAACTACCTAAAGGGGTTCAAAATTCCTATACATTTTCAATTGAAAAAAGACTGAATGACTCTATTCAAATTATTGTTGATGCTGATGTCGAAAATAATACTGTCGTGTTGTATGCTCGAAAAACAAATTATTTCTGGCAAGTAGATCCGAGTGCTGGACCATGGTGTACACTGGAGTCTTTTGATGATAAAAGTTGTTTTTAATTCTGGATACACTATTGTCTTGGCATATTTTTCTTAATTGATAATCACTCAAAATAATGTAGTATATCTGAGTGTGGCCGTTGTAGTTCAGTGGTAGAATGCCATCTTGGTAAGATGGATGTCCTGGGTCCGATTCCCAGCAACGGCTCTAGAAAAAACGCAGTTTTTTCGCTGCAACGGCTCCATTTTTTATATTATGAACATAAAACAAATTTTAAAAACTACACTTCTGGTTATCTTCAGTATCGTTTTTATTTTTCTGACGTTTAAATATGCGCAGGCTGATGAAGTTCGCAGGGCGATCAATGCGTTTGGCACGTATGGCGTTATCGCTTTTATTTTAGCAAAAACCGCATCGCGTATCGTAGTGCCAGTCAGTGGCACACCACTGTATGTTCTCGCGGCACTCATTTACGGACCATTTTATGGATCACTCATTTCGTTTATTGGTGATATGCTCGCGGCATATATTAGTTTTGTGTTAGCACGAGTATATGGCAGAGCACTTATTTCCCGATTTATTTCCAAAAATGAAAGTGATTTAATACCAAAAGTACTCAGCACTATTTCCACAACTCGTGGACTTATCGTTGTGCATTTTATCATGATCGCATTTCCAGACATCATAAACTACACCGCGGGTCTCGGAACGGTTTCTGTCTGGACGTATCTCCTCGTCCATGCGCCGTTTGCACTTATCTCGTCTTTTGTGGTGTCGTATGCGAGTGAATATGCAGCAACATTTGGAAGTCTCGGCGTTGTTGGATTTATTCTCTTTATCATTGTTCTCGGTGGTATTGGACTTCTCGGACTCAGAAAGTACAGTAACAAAGACGGTAACACGCCAAAGTAGTTCAGTGGTAGAACATTGCTTTCGTAAAGCAGTAACGCGAGTCCG
>JAZKAN010000003.1:0-41595 GCA_040389125.1 Patescibacteria group bacterium
GCCAAAGTAGTTCAGTGGTAGAACATTGCTTTCGTAAAGCAGTAACGCGAGTCCGATCCTCGCCTTTGGCTCCCGATAATGCGGTTTTTTTCATTTCTATATTTTTTCAGAAACTTTGCTATACTGTCCCAATGGATGAACTCAAAATAGAATTGGCAGGACTCGAGGAGGCTTTAAATCAGCCCGATTTCTGGATCAACAAAGATCGCGCTCAGGCAACCCTCCGTCGTATCCAGGAACTCAAGGCAGAAATCGCAGGCGAGGGAAAATATGACGCAGGAAATGCAGTCATGACTATTTTTTCTGGTGCAGGCGGCGATGACGCAGAGGATTTTTCTAGTATTCTCCTCAGTATGTATTTGAAATACTGTGACAAGCATAATTTTTCTGTAACTATGCTCCACTCAAATGAAAATGATCATGGTGGGTATCGCAATGTCACGATTGAAATCACAGGCAAGGGTGCATACGGTACGCTCAAAAACGAATCTGGGGTGCATCGTCTCGTGCGCATTTCGCCATTCAACGCAAAAGCGCTCCGACATACATCGTTTTCAATGGTAGAAGTCATTCCGCAGTTTGAGAAAACAAAAGGCAAAGCAGAGGACATGGATATTCCAGACAGCGATATTCGAGTTGAGCTCTCGCGCTCATCGGGACCCGGCGGACAAAACGTAAACAAACGCGAGACAGCAGTACGTGTTGTGCACATACCGACCAACCTTTCTGCGCAGTCAGACAACGAACGCTCGCAGGCTCAAAACAAAGAAAAGGCAATGTCGATCCTGTACGGCAAAATCTACAAGGCACTCGAGGAGGATCGTGTCAAAAAGGAAAAGGGAATGTACATATCGAAAACAACTCAGATAGAATGGGGGAACCAAATCCGCTCATACGTCGTCCACCCATACAAAATGGTCAAAGACCACCGCACCGGCGTCGAAACCAGTAACGTCGACGCAGTCCTGTCCGGCGACCTCGACGAATTCATCGCTGCCGAAAAAGACTGGAAAAAGAGCTAGGTAGAGCCTCCATTTTCTCCTCCAAAACTACTTGACAATACACCAAAATAGGTGTATACTACTAGGGTAGTTCTTTATACTGGAATTTTAAATTCGGTCGGGAAACCGACAAGCGCTAGGAGGCGCACAGACGATGTTGCACGCACCAATTATCGAAAAAAAAGATGTCGATCGCAAGGCTTTGGTCGCCCAAATTGGGCGTCTGAAGCAAAAAAACGCGAGGGCACGAAAGAAGGCGAAATCGCGTCTTACCAGGAAAGTCGGGCGATCAGATCTTTTGCCTCTGATTCGGTGGTCACTCCACCAAGCCATCCGGCATTCGTAGATTTGAGCCCTGCAGAGAAATCACTACGGTGACCTCTGCAGGGCTTTTTTCATACAAAATTTTGCATCACCACCAAACAAATCTCGTTGACCAAAAGCTTTTCCGGCGCATCACGGAATGAGTGAATACATGAGTGCGAGGAAAATTTCTAGCAAGAAATTATTCCGGCGACGGAAAAGCTTTTGGGAGAAAGAGATTTGTGAGTACAGATAAGACACTTTTTTCTTTTGCACTCGACTTCCGCATGGAGTATAATGCTACATGTATGATTTACTTTGATAAAGTTTCAAAAATCTATCCTGACAACTCCGTCGCACTCGAAGACGTGTCATTTTCTGTCGAACCAAAAGAATTTGTATCTATCGTCGGCCACTCTGGTGCAGGTAAGACAACTCTCATTAAAATGTTTCTCGCAGAGGAGCGACCAACGGACGGCAAAGTATATTTTGAGTCCACAGATGTACACGCACTCAAGAAAAATGAAATTAACGACTTTCGTCGCAAAGTGGGCGTGGTATTTCAGGACTTTCGTCTCTTGCCACATAAAAATATTTACGAAAACATCGCGTTTGCAATGGAGTCCGCTGGAAGAAGTGATGAGGAAATCGAGGCGGATGTGCCACATGTGCTCGACCTCGTGGATCTCGGCAAGAAAATTTGGAATTTCCCGGGCGAGCTCTCGGGTGGAGAGAAACAGCGTGTGGCAATTGCACGGGCGATTGTAAACCAGCCTGATGTGATTATTGCAGACGAGCCAACAGGCAACCTTGATCCACTCAACACGTATGATATTGTGCAGATTTTGAAAAAAATCAATGATCTCGGTACGACGGTGATACTGACTACGCACAACAAAGGCGTGATTGACTCGCTCGGTAGGCGAGTGATCACCATGGAAAATGGTCGGATAGTACGAGATGATAAATATGGTAAATATGTAATTTAATTTGTGATACTATAAAGACATGTGGATTACACTGAAAAGAATAATACGAGCAGGATTTTTTAGTTTTTGGCGCAACGGGTTTGTGTCGCTTTCTGCAATACTCGTCATGGCAGTGACGCTGTTTGCTATTGGCACTACTATTTTCTCTGGTGCTATTTTGAAATCAACGCTTGATCAGATTCGCGACAAGGTGGATATCAATGTGTATTTCGTCACGACTGCGAGCGAGGACGATATCATGGCTGTCAAAACACGTCTCGAACAACTTCCCGAAGTTGCACCGCCGGTGGTATACACGTCTCGTGAGGACGCTCTTGCGACATTTAAAAAACGACATGAAAATGATCAGTTTACACTCCAGGCACTCGAGGAACTTGGCGACAACCCACTCGGAGCGACTCTCAATGTAAAAGCAAAAGACCCTGGACAATACGAAAATATCGCACAGTTTTTGCAGGGCAAAAATGCTCTCTCTGCAGATGGCTCCAATATTATCGACAAGGTCAACTACTACCAGAACAAAGACGCTATCGACCATCTCACGCGTATTATTGATTCTGTAAACCGTCTCGGACTCGCAATCAACATTTTCCTTATTATCATTTCAATACTAATTTCATTTAATACGCTACGCCTCGTCATCTACATGTCACGAGACGAAATTTCTGTTATGCGACTCGTTGGTGCATCTACAGGTTACATACGGGGTCCATTTTTCGTGGCGGGTGCTCTATACGGATTTATCTCGGCAATTATTACACTCATTCTATTTTATCCAGTCACACTCTGGCTCGGCAAAACTACCGAAAACTTTTTTGTTGGACTCAACCTATTTCACTACTACACGTCAAACTTTGGCGAGGTTTTCCTTGTCATTGTTGCATCCGGCGTTGCTATCGGCTCGATATCGAGTTATCTTGCTGTTCGCAAGTACCTCAAGGTATAAATTGAAACCGAGGTCCGCAGTTGTTTGAAATTTAAACTCGTCGAAAACATACATTTTCTGGAACATCGCGGACTCCGTGAAGAGAGGAGCGCGAAGAAAAATCGCACCAGCGATTTATTCTGTTTTCAGAAAATGTATGTTGAGTAAGAGTTTGAATTTCATATTTTTATTATTTAATTTAATCCGAAAGAGATGAAAAAGAAAAACCACAAATACATATTCGTGATAGGGGGAGTAATGTCAGGAGTCGGAAAGGGAATCGCATCATCATCCATCGGAAAGATCCTTCAAAGCAAAGGTTTCAAGGTCAACCCAGTCAAGGTTGACCCTTATTTAAATGTGGACGCGGGAAACATGAATCCAACAGAGCACGGCGAGGTGTTTGTGCTCGACTCGGGACTTGAGACAGATCAGGACATGGGCAACTACGAGCGATTTCTCGAAATGGATTTAGATTCGGACGACTACATGACATCCGGTATGATCTACAAACACGTGATCGACAAGGAACGCGCGCTCGGGTATCGAGGTAAATGCATCGAGGCGATTCCGCATATCACAGACGAGATTATCAGACGCTGGAAAAAGTCGTCAGATGCACATGAGTCCGATGTGTCACTCATCGAGATCGGGGGTACGATCGGTGACTACCAAAATATTCTTTTTATCGAGGCCGCTCGAATATTGAAAATAAAATCTCCACAGGATGTTATGTTTATTATGGTATCCTACCTTCCAATCCCGGGATCGCTTGGTGAAATGAAAACACGTCCCACACAAAACGCAGTTAGGCAGCTCAACTCGTACGGTGTGCAGCCCGACATGATTATTGCTCGTGGTGCGCAACCCCTCGATCACAAACGCAAAGAGAAAATCGCGTTCTCCTGTGCGATACCTGCGGACAATGTGATCTCTGCACCGGATATCAAAAGTATTTACGATGTGCCTCTCAATTTTGAAAAGGACAAAATCAGTTCTGTGATTATGAAAACTCTCCATATGCGGACCAAGGCGCACAATGGCGAACTTGAGGAATGGAAGAAATTTGTACAGAAACGTGCCAAGGCAAAACATACGCTCAAGATTGCTGTTGTGGGAAAATATTTTGATACCGGTGACTACATGCTCTCCGACGCATATGTGTCTGTGATCGAGGCAGTCAAATTTTCATCGTACTGGAAAGACGCGATTACGGAGTTGTCCTGGATTAATTCAAAAGACTACGAGGCAAATCCAAAGAAAATATCAGAGCTCAAGGATTTTGACGGTATCATGGTACCGGGCGGATTTGGCGAGAGTGGTGTTGAGGGTGTGATTATGGCGATTAAATTTGCACGAGAGAATAAAATTCCATACCTGGGACTTTGCTACGGTATGCAACTCGCCGTGATCGAGTACTGTCGGAGTGTTTTGGGCTGGCACGATGCGAACACCGCGGAAATTAATCCAAAGGCATCGCATGTCGTGATTGATATCATGCCTGATCAGAAAAAACTTCTCGAGGACGGTAAATACGGAGCGACCATGCGTCTCGGTAGTTACCCAGCAGTACTTCACGAGGGAACACACGCACAACGTGCATACGGAACCACAACGATTGCAGAAAGACACCGTCACCGATACGAGGTCAGTCCAGAATATGTAGAGGCTATTCGCGACGGTGGACTGATATTTTCTGGTACCTCGCCAGACGGGACTCTGATGGAGATCGCAGAACTACCGAAATCAGTCCACCCATTTTTCCTCGGCACACAGTTTCATCCAGAATTCAAAGCACGCCCACTACATCCGCATCCGCTTTTTTCTGCGTTCGTGGAGGCTTGTTTAAAAGGGAAAAAATAAAATATATGTCACGGGAAAAGAATCAACTACAAAGAATCCTCACTTTTTCTGATTTGATGAACAAGTTTCAAAAAATTAATCGTGTCATTTTGGAAAAAGATAGAGAGCGGTATGAAAATGATGTCGAACATTCATACATGCTTGCTATGCTTGCTGACTATATTATTGTTATAGAAAATTTAAAACTGGATCGGCGTGCAGTAATGATGTATTCCATGATGCATGATTTGGTAGAAATATATGCAGGTGATACATATATCGGATCCAGGGATACCGAATATATCGCCTCGAAACATTCTCGCGAAGCAGATGCACTCGTCCGGATTATTTCTGAATTTCCAGAATACCCTGATTTACAAATTTATATAGAAAAATATGAGAAAAAAGTAGATGAGGAATCCAAGTTTGTATATGCTCTGGATAAACTACAACCGGTGATTCAAATATATTTAGACTCTGGCAGGACATGGAGAAAAGAGGGAATGTCATTTGCGGATCTATGTTTCCATAAAGATGAAAAAGTAAAAGTTTCTCCTGTTGTCGAAAAGTACTGGAATGAACTTCGAGGAATTTTAGAAAAAAGCCAAACAGAACTTTTCCCAAGTTAAAAGGTTACAAGTTTCTTATAGTGTGTTATTATTCTATTCAGAAGGCTGCGCACGGGTTGATGTTTGGAATCCCTTTCTTACCGTGTTGTGTGCTCCTCCCTGTCCTTCTGCACCACTGAAAGCGGTTCAGAAAAGCGCCCTCTACTCCGTAGGTGGGCGCCTTTTCTCTTGTAAAAATGGTACTTTTCGGGTATTGTGTGACTAATTATGGAACTTAAAAAGCATGTATTGGTAATAGCTCAGATTAATAAATCCACTTTTGAATTTATTCGATCTGGAGAAAAGAAAATCGAAACCAGGGCTGGATCACCGACATATCAAAATATTAAAGCGGGAGATATACTTGTGTTTTCTTGTGAAGGAGAAGAATTTGAAAAGAATGTAAGTGCTATGAGACATTTTGCGTCTATAGCAGATTTGTTAAAAGTATATACTCCTGAACAAGTAAATCCAGAAACACACTCAGAAGATGAATTGACCCGTGTGTACCACAGTTATCCAAATTATGAGGAAAAAATAAAAGAATTTGGACTCCTTGCTTTTGAATTGGAGTAATTTAATTACCTTGTAAAAATCACTTTTTTCGGGTATTGTATTGAGTGTTCAAGTGTGGGAAAGGCTGTGTTGTATTGCGAGATCGTCTAATGGTAGGACTATCGCCTCTGAAGCGGTGTATCTTGGTTCGAATCCAAGTCTCGCAGCCAAAATGCAAAAAATTAATAACTATGTAATTTTAATCATTCTCTATTTAATTGTTGGTGGTGTATTTTATTATTATCAATCCACCTTTTTAAATTCAAATTTTTTTGTGGGCTCAGCCACTTTTATCGTTGGAACTTTGGCATTCTATATATATACTCAACAAAAAGCAGATGAAAAAAGTAATGCCGCGACCACTGTTCTTTTAGAAGTTAGAAATGCGGAAGGTAGGGTGGATATTATAATTGATGCTCTTGATAAAAATGCTGTAAAAGATTTACCCACAGTATTGCCAACTAATAGTTGGAGAAAATATTCGCATCTTTTTGTTAAAGATTTTGATCTAGATGATATCCAATTGTTAAATACCTTTTATTCTTCTTGTGAGATTATTGAAGATTTGGCAAATCGTCAAAATAACTTTGTCTGGATTACCACTGAAGAAAGGGCAAGAACGGTTCAAGCACGATTGGCGATGCTTCATGATGATTTTCAAATTGAGACACTAAATGCACTTCCTGGTGCCCAAGAGAAATTTAATGTAAGAAAACGTGCGCTCGATGAATTTTACGGTAATGATAGTTTGTCTTATGCGCCAGATAAAATTTTAAAAGGATTAAGATTTCAGACTCAAAATCTAAAAAGAGTAGCTTCTACTCCGTGTGGAGTTAAATTAAAAAACTCGCTAACTTGTAGATGAGTCAGTTTTAATAGTATTCCATGATCTAGCAAAATTAACCGTATTTTTTTAAAACCATGAAAACAGAAATTGAAGCAAAATTTTTAGACATTCAAATAGATGGTCTCCGAAGTCAACTAAAGGAGCTTGGTGCGATGATGGTGTATCCTGAAGGTTTGACCAGACAGAAAGTTTTTGATTTTCCAGATTTTTCTCTCGACAAACAGTCATCATGGCTTCGTTTGAGAGAAGAAAATGGCGAGGTGACACTGACACTCAAAAAGTGGACAAAAGAGGGAATCGAGGGGATGAAAGAAACAGCATTCAAAGCAGATTCATTTGAAAATGCTGAACAACTTCTGCTTGCTATTGGACTCAAAGTAAAATCAAGTCAGATGAAAAAACGAGAATTGTGGAAGCTTGGTAATACCGAGTTCATGATTGATACGTGGCCATGGATACCAACTTTTATTGAAATTGAAGGTCAATCTGAAGAAGAAGTTAAAGTGATAGCGGGCAAACTAGGGTATGATTGGAAGGAAGCAATGTTTGGTGGGGTAGCACGTATTTATGCAAAGTATTTTGCAATTGAGAATGAGGAAATCGATAGGTGTCCTGTTATCGAATTCTCTGAAACACCTGAATGGCTTGAAAAAAAGAGAATTTCTAAATAAAATATTTAATCTGGACTGCATTAAATATTTAAATATGTTTTTTGCTATAATTACCCCATGAAAACAGTTGCATCGGGCACGATACACAAAATACCACAGGATTTACGCGATGCTATCGTCGCTTCTCCTGTTGTGTTTGCACTATGGGAAGATATTACGCCACTTGCACGCAATGAGTGGATTTGCTGGGTAACGTCGGGCAAGAAAAGCGAGACGAGAAATATTCGTATTAAAAAAGCTCTATCGAAAATGAAAGGGGGAATGCGCAGGCCGTGTTGTTGGGCAGGGTGTATTCATCGCACGAATAAATCCATGCGTCATTAGCCTTGGCGTGCAGCATCAATCGCTCCAACATCAATTTTCTTCATTGTCATCATTGCATCGAATGCATGTTTTGCCTCGGCACCACCTGCTGCCATGGCGTCGAGTAGTGTACGTGGTGTGATTTGCCACGATACTCCCCATCGATCCTTGCACCAGCCACACTGGCTTTCCATACCTCCATTCGTAACTATTGCATTCCAATACCGATCTGTTTCTTCCTGATCTTCGGTCAAAATCTGAAAGGAGAATGCCTCTGTTTGTTTGAATGCTGGGCCACCATTTATACCAATGCATGGAATTCCACAGACAGTGAACTCTACTGTTAATTCATCGCCCTCCTTGCCATCTGGGAAATCACCTGGTGCACGGTGAACGGTGCCTACACTACTATCTGGAAATGTAGCTGCATAAAAACGTGCAGCAGCAAACGCATCTTTTTCGAACCAGAGACAAATTGTGTTTTTTGGTATTGTATTCATAGATACTATTTTATCGTATTGTGGAGAATTCACAAGTTCTCTAACTTTCTCTTTTGGTATAGTATGAAGATTAATCACTATTTTACTGTGAATTCTGTAACCACCACTTCTAAATATTTTGAAAATCTTGATGGTCTGCGATTTTTTGCATTTCTCACGGTGCTTGTTTCGCATGCAGCACTTTTTTTGGGTTATGAAAATTCATCACGGGTTTTCTCGTATATCACATCGTACATACTGGTCAATGGTGATGTAGGTGTATCATTTTTCTTTGTGTTGTCGGGGTTTCTCATTACGCATCTGTTGTTCAATGAGCAAAATAAAAATGGAGGTATTTCACTCCGCAAATTCTATGCACGTCGCATTCTGCGGATTTGGCCAGTGTATTTTCTGACCCTCATTATAGGTTTTTTTATTCTGCCACACTTCGTGCAAACATTTGCGAGCGGAAATGGATTTCCATTTTCAACAAACCCACCACACGCAGTGTTGCCGTGGTATCTGTTTTTCCTTGCCAACTTCAACCTGGCATTCCATGGTGGAGCGAGCGTGCCGACGGACGTGCTGTGGTCTATTTCTGTCGAGGAGCAGTTCTATCTCATCTGGCCGTGGATCATGCTACTCCTGCCTCGTAAATATCTCGCCAAATTCCTCGGCTGTATTATCCTCGTTTCTACACTATATAAGTACTCATATGCACTCTTTCCAGATGTTCTCGCGTACTCTACATTTTCTGTAATGTCATACCTTGCCATAGGGGCACTTCTCGCATGGGTTACCCACACAAAACCAAGTATTGTGCAGTATGTGAGAGAACTACCAACTAGAGCTATTCTAGCTGCCTATGGACTGCTTCCCGTGCTTATTTTCGGTAGGCACTACGTGGATAATGTCCTGATTTCTTATCCTATTCTATATGCGGTTTTTGTGTCGATTTTGCCTCTGCTCCTTGGACTACTTTTTGCGTTTATCATACTCGAACAAAATGTCTCAGTCGGGTCGTTTTATAAAACAGGACGGTCTAAAATATTTGGATTTTTTGGCAAGATTTCATATGGACTATACTCATACCACATGGTTGCATTTGCAGTAGTTATGCTCGGTGCATTTAGGTTTGGTTTGGTATCGCCATATGCCTCGACGATTTTGTGGCTCCTTTTGTTCGTGTTTTCATTTGTCACGGTTCTCATTCTTGCCACAGTTTCCTATATCGCAATAGAAAAGCAATTTTTGAAGAGAAAACCAAAATGATAAGAATACAGGAATATTAAATTTGGTAATATTGACTTTCTGTCTCTGTGCACTAGAGTTATGATACGACGAATAAAATTTAGAATAAAACAGTATGCCACCCAACTTTTCACCGATTCAAAATCACATTCTTTCACTGTTAAAAAACGCAAAAACATTGCGATATAGTGAACTACACCCAGAAAAAGTTCCAAATGATTTGTTCAACTACCATTTACAGTTTTTGGTAAAGAAAGAATTTGTGACAAAAACTGATGAAGGGTATTCGCTGTCACAAACAGGTGTTAAACATGTTGCAGATCCATATCCGGTGAGTGGACCTATCACCAGCCTTTTTAAGATAAATGTTATTACGATTGTTTCTAGAGTTGTAAATGGAAAAATGGAAATATTGAACCAGATACGAAAATCGAATCCATCATATGGAAAAGTGGGAGTGCCGGGAGGTGTGGTTTTAAAAGGGGAACTTATTGAATCAGCTGCAACACGAAAACTAAAGCAGGAGACTGGGTTGGATGCCGAATTTAGATTGGTTGGTTGTGAACGGAGAATCATGTATAAGTCCGGTGAGCTTTTTTCTGACCTCATGTTTCCTTTAGCATATGCAGATTCATATTCTGGAGAACTACAAATAGATACGAATTTTGGACACAATATGTGGGTGCCGATAGAGGAGGCAATAAAAAATGAATCTGGAGATTTTGATTCAATAAAAAGTATATTGGTAATTTTAAATGCAATAAAAAATGGGACAATAAACAAAATACCTTTTATTTTTGAGGAAAGTATTCAAAGTGACAATTTGCAATAATGAGTACAATATTGTTTACCTTATTTCTACCGAGGGCTTCCTCGCTTTTTTTATTTTTACATAAAATCTAAACTTATTAAAGAATTATTAATTAATGTTCCAAGGAAAAAATATGAAAACGTCCATTTCAGACTTGCAAAAGAAAGGTTATGTCGCATTTCCCTACCCAATGGATCTGCGTAGTGCTGTCGATGAGACAGCAAAGCTGTGGAAAAAATTTTGTGCATTACCACTTGAAACGAAACTAAGCCTACCATACAGCAACAATACAGCTGGGGTTGGTTATGAACTTAAGGAGGGGGTGGGCAATAAGGCGGACAAAAAAGAAAATTTTGATGTAACACTTGCCGGTATAGAATGGCTAGAAACCCATATCAAAAGTTTGGGTAACCACGAGGCTTTAGAGTTTGTAGAAAAAGCAATCGGTCTCCTGGCTCCACTTAAGCCCATTATTTATGCCTTTGCTCAAGAAGTTGAAAGGGAGTTTGGGTTGGCCGGTTTTACTGACGAGGTCAGTGCAAGCGAGAATTCGTTTTTTATCCGCTTCATTCATTGTTTTGGCGGAAGAGAAGTCGGAGAAGTAATTACAGCTGGACATCCGGATCAAAGCGGGTTTACGCCACATTTGTTTGAGAGTAGCCCCGGGCTCCAGTGTTTGAATTATGATGGTGTGTGGGAGCCTATGCCTGTCTCTCGCGGTGAGACAGTTATTATTCCGGATATGCAGATGCAACTTCGTTCTGATGGAAAACTTCGTGCATTGTGGCACCGTGTAGTTGCAACTACAGAAACTGCAGAGATTGGAAGATATTCAGCGGTGTGTTTTATTCAGCTTAAAAATACCCCAAAGTATAACAAGGAGCAATGGGGTCGTCTTCAGGAGATGGAGGAAGGTTTTAATTACAATATGAAGCCGGAAGAATTTGCCAAGTTTTTCAAAATGTAATTTCGTCCATGTGTATAAAAGTGTAGTCGAGAAATCTACTGCACTTTTCTTTTTCTTTCTAAACTGAGATGATGACAAGATATGTCATATTTTGTATACATTCTCGAATGTAGCGACTCGACACTCTACGTTGGTTCAACTCCGGATTTGGAAAAAAGGCTGCATGCACATAACCATCTGAAATCAGGCGCGCACTATACAAAAATTCGACGACCTGTTGTACTCAAGTATTCTGAAAAAGTCTCAAATTTTGCAGAGGCACGGAAACGCGAGGGTGAACTCAAGCGGCTAAAGAGGGAGGAAAAACTACATCTCATTTCTGGAGGCAAAAAAAGAAAATAATAGTTTTGTTCATGGAGACTACATATAAGAAAATTTATAATAAATAGCGTTCCTGTAACGTGCGTTTTATCATTATTAATTTCAAAATATATGCTTACAACTATCGCAATCATTCTGCTAATTTTATGGGTATTAGGACTAATCGGCGTATATACTCTCGGTTGGTATCTGCATCTGTTACTTGTGGCTGCAATTATTTTATTTCTCATTCGAGTTATTCAGGGTCAGAACCCCATTCGGTAGATAGATGATGAAAATACTTAAACTAGCTCTGCTTGTCACAACGTGTGGCATGCAGAGCTTTTGTATATATTTTGATGTTCTAGAATTACTTTCAAATTTCTGTACAAATACGCTATACTATACATATGAATTTCATCGTCATACTGCCGTACTATCTGCGCTGGCACTATACACAGGCACTCCTTGATATTGGACGACTCTGGAAGAATTTTCTCATTTTTATTTACACTTTTTTCTCCATACCAACTCTTCTCAGGACATTGTTTTCTCCATGGCAGAGAATGGGAGATGCGTATGTCAAAGGCGAGGAGGTGGGTGATATGTTCAAAACATTTATATTTAACACCATCATGCGAGGGGTGGGTTTTGTGGCTCGCTCCATTTTTATTATTATCGGTGTTATTGGAATTGTGCTCGGAATTTGTGCGGGAATACTGGTCTATATTGCATGGATATTTTTGCCTGTTGTTCTGGTCAAACTAGTTTTATTTGGAATTAGTGAATTACGTATCTAATATGAATTTTACAGAACTTAAAAAACTAGCACATACACTCTATTTTCCCGCATTACTTCTCGAGGATAGTATTCACCATGCGTATTTACACACACTCGAGCAGGTGCTCCGAATACTTGCCGTACTATCGTTGGTCAGTTCTGGGCTTCTCGTTGCAGAGCAGAAATTCCTGCACGGAACAGTTGTTTCATTTGGTCATATTGTGTATGGAGTTTCTGCTCTCATTTTTTGTGCGTGGATTCTCGTGTTTTTATTAGAATCATTTTACTATTCATATGTATATAGTGACGGATGGAAGGGGAAAAAGATGTTTATGGATTTTGACCTCGCATCGAGTATCCACACTATCTCTGAAAATGATATTACTAAAACTTTTTTCAACTCTGATATTGGCAGATTTGTACTCATGCGATGTGGGGTGAGTCAGGATGTATTTCAGGATTTTTTGAAAAAACGTACGAGTATACTTGGGGCAGAGACACTACAGTGTAGGACTACAGATACTCACATTTCATTTACAGATTTTGCGGAGGCATTGTTTGATCACGATGCGTCCCTCTCTCAGTTTCTGTTTTCATATGGAATTCAAAAGAAAGAGTTTATTGCTGTTGTGGATTGGATTGTTTCTCGTAGGGAAGCCAGCAGAGATATGGAGCGATTTTGGTCAGAAGAAAACCTGAGTCGTATTCCAGGTATCGGACAGGGATGGGATTATGGAAATGCGTATACACTCAAAAAATACGAACGATATCTACCGCCGACAACACTTCCTCGATACGAAGTGCATTCATCATATGGAGTAGAGGAACTCAAGGAAATAGAGGCGGTGCTCTCGCGAACTCGAGGAGCAAATGCTCTCCTTGTGGGTAACGATATTCAAGGTAATCTCCAGATCGTTTCTCATCTGGCGGGACTTATAAACGAAAATGAGGTGCTTGCGAGTTTAAAGCACAAGAAAGTCGTAGTATTTGATCATGATGTCTTTATCTCTGCAAATAGCACAAAAGCACAGTTTGAGACAGAGCTGATTACAATTCTGCGTGAATCGATTTCTGCTGGAAATATTATTTTGGTATTCCCAGATTTTTCAACATTTGTCCTGTCTAGTCAGACACTCGGATCCGACATGGCGAGTTTGCTTGAACCATATCTTGCCTCACCACATTTTCAGATTATTGCTCTGTCAGACACGGCGAGGTTCCATGAAGTGTTAGAAAAAAATACACTACTCATGCAACATTTTGAGAGCATTCTCGTCAAGGAAATTGACGATACAAATACGATTAAAGTTCTCGAAAATGAGATAATCAAATTTGAGCATGATGGAATGTACTTTACGTATCAAGCGATCGAGGCGATAGCTACGAGTGCTGAAAGATATTTTGCAGATGCGATCATGCCGGACAAGGCAATCGATCTTTTGCTTGAAATTGTGCCGAAACTTCGTGCAAAGGGTAAACGGGTGGTGGAAAAATCAGACGTGCTCGATCTCATCGAGGTCAAGACTGGAATCCCTGTGGGAGAGGTAAGGAGTGAAGAAAAAGACAAACTGCTCAATCTCGAGGAGATTCTCCATAAACGCATAATAGGACAGGACCAAGCTGTGGTGGCAATAAGTAATGCTGTCCGTCGTGCTCGCTCGGGTGTTTCAAATCCAAACAGACCACTGAGTTCATTCCTATTTCTCGGACCAACCGGAGTGGGGAAAACAGAGACGACCAAGGCTCTCGCCGAAGTATTTTTCGGAACTGATGCACATATTATGC
Source organism: Patescibacteria group bacterium (assembly GCA_040389125.1). Classification (GTDB taxonomy): domain Bacteria; phylum Patescibacteriota; class Minisyncoccia; order Phycocordibacterales; family DATDWN01; genus JAZKAN01. The sequence continues at coordinate 14,419 of JAZKAN010000003.1, forward strand.
GACTCGATATGTCCGAGTATTCTAGTTTTGACTCAACATCCAAACTGATTGGATCGTTTGAAAGCAACCATACCGGAGTACTCTCGAGCATGTTACGTGAACACCCGTACGGTGTACTCCTCCTTGATGAGTTTGAAAAAACAACCAAAGAAGTAATGAACTTATTTTTGCAAATTCTTGACGAAGGATTTTTCTCTGACATGTCAGGCAAGAGAATAAACGCACGTAACCTCATTATTATTGCAACTTCGAATGCCGGTAGTGATCTCATATGGGAAGCGGTCAAGTCAGGTAGTGATGTAATGGAGAGCAAGGATAAAATAATAGATACGATCATAACAGAGGGGATATTTAAACCTGAGTTACTCAACCGTTTTGACGGAGTTATCATGTTTCATCCGCTAAAGGATGAACATCTGCGTAAAATTGCAGAACTGATGCTCCAGAAACTCCATACCCGACTTGCTGAGAGGGGAATGAATTTGGTGGTAGATGAGACACTTATAAATTTTGTCATGAGTTACGGAACTGATCCGAAATTTGGTGCGCGACCGATAAATCGTGCAATACAGGAGGAGGTTGAACAACTGGTGGCCAAAAAGATAATTAGTGGATCACTCCAGCCAGGAAGTCAGATTGTGCTCACGTCAGAGGAACTTCACAAATAGTTTATTGACAGGGTTTTTGTCTTCATGATAGATTAAATGTAGGAGGAAGTACCCGGAATGGCCACCAAGCGGATGCACATCCAAACACAGGCGAGGAAAAGACGTCGGGAAGCTAGAGCCACACTCAAGAAACAGATTGAAAGTGCAAATCTGAGACTTCGGGTGCGGTAATATCTAAGAAACGCAGAGCGCACCACCCACTACGGGCGGTGCGCTGTTTCATTTTACATTTTATATAATCGGAGTAAGATAAAAAAATGCGTATCATCTATGGTGTATCAGGGGAAGGATTAGGACATATTTTTGAAGCAATTGAAATTGTTGATTCCTTGCGGAAGGCAGGACATGAGGTAAAAGTACTAACATATGGCGAACGAGCATTGAAAATACTTGAACCATATTCCCCAATAAAAATTGAGGGTATTGAACTTAAATTCACTGCAAAAGGGCTTTCATTACTTGATACATTTTTTGGTAATTTAAAAATTTTTTCATTCTATTTTAAAAATTATAAAAATATAAAATCTAAGATTCTATATTTTAAGCCAGATGTATTTATTACTGCGTATGAACCATTTACTACTTTTATATCACATGTTGTAGATAAGCCATTAATAAGTATGGACAATCAATCTGAGTTTTTGTACATTAATTATCCGGCAGATTTAAATTTTTTTGATTATATATTAGTTAAATGGGCGACTAAAATCTGCACTTATAAAGCAACATACCATATTATTAAATCATTTAATAAAATTCCTATGATCAATAAAAATATTTTTTTTGTTGATCCAATTATTCAAGCTGAAACGGTAAGATCTATTTCCGTGACTGGAGAGCATATTTTAGTTTATTTAACTAAAGAAAATATAAAATTAATTAGTATTTTAAAAACAATTCCAGAAAGATTTATAGTATATTGTAATAACAAAAAAGGAGTTGATGAAAATATTACATATCGTACTATTGGTCCATCATATTTGGAGGATTTAAGAACTTGTAAGGCAATAATTGGGACTACTGGATTTTCATTAATTGCAGACTCAATTTTTCTAAAAAAACCTTTTCTTGGTGTGCCACTTAAAAAACAATTTGAACAAATGTATAACGCCACCTTTCTTCAAAAATCAGGGATTGGAATTTATATAATTAATGAGAAACGAGAAGAAATAATTAGTTTCCTGAATAATCTTCAAAAGTATAGACAAAAACTCATGTCTTTTGATTATGATGCTATAGAACAACAATTAACACTCTTAAACATAATTGATCTTATTCATAAGAAATGAAATCTATTTATAGATATTTTCCTCTTATTTTATATAATAGGTGTCTATAAATATTCATAAATATTAAAAATAAAAAGAAAGATACTACCTGAGCAATTAGTACTGAGACTTGCGTCTGGTATTCATGGGTTAATAGATAATGTGTCAGGAAGTAAATAGAAGGATCATATATGATCAATCCCAGGATAATTGCTGCGGGTGTGAAATAACCAATATCACTTGCTATTTTTTTTATATTAATTTTTGAATTATTTTCTCTATCATAAATTCTTGCTGCAAGCCAAAAAATAGAACCTCCAAGCAAAGTACTACCAACAGCTGAAAAAGCAATGTATGTAGGATTGCGTGTAAAATGTGAGATGATTGGCACTCCTACATTTACAAAAATAAATGCGCCACTTTCACCAAATATTATTTCCTTATTAAAGTTAAAAATTGTTGGGTGCATTTCCATGATATTGTTGCTATTATAACATATGATAGATTGTAATTTATGAAGATTAATTACTTAAAATATATAAATAATAAATCCTATCTTCTACTTTTTGGTGAGGGAATATTTTTACTATTGCTCAGTACCGTTGTTAATTTTTATGCGGGGAGTTATGCAACCTTGCACGCAAGTAGTTCTGTTACGGATATAATTTTGAGCAATACGCGGGTTTATGACGTAGATAGTATATTTATCTTTGGACCTATTATTTTGACTTTGTTAATAATTTTTATTGCTCTTTCAAAGCCTCAGTATGCACCTTTTATTGCAAAAAGTATTGCTCTTTTTGTTGTTATTCGGTCGGTCTTTATTTCCCTTACCCATATCAGTCCTTTTCCTGACCATATTGCAATAACCTCAACATTTTTTAATAATGCCTACTTTACTGGAGTATTTAGGGGAGATGATCTGTTTTTTTCTGGTCACACAGGTATACCATTTCTTATGGCTCTTATGTTCTGGGATAATAAATTCCTTAGATATATATTCCTCAGTATTTCATTTTTGTTTGGTACAATTGTTTTACTTGGACACCTACATTACTCGATTGACGTATTATCAGCATTTTTTATTACTTACAGTATTTTTCATATATGCTTGAGAATGTTTAAAAAGGAATGGAGAATTTTTGTCCATGATTTAATATAAGTAAATTTTGAGGGATTAGTCATCCTTTAACTAATTTATCAATAAAATTAAAAATATTATGGGATATATAAATGGATATAATGGATGGGGACTGGGTCTGCTGGGTCCGATCCTTACATTTGTGTTCTGGATAATCATTATCGGTCTCATACTTATGGTCATACGGTGGGCATTTGGACACGACCATCATCGTATGGGTAGGCACGAGATGCATAGGATGATGTACGGGGTGAGACCAGAGAAAACCCCGCTCGATATTCTCAAAGAGAGGTATGCAAAAGGGGAAGTCAACAAGGTTGAATTTGAGGAAAAGAAAAGAGACCTCATGAGTTGATTTTGAACTCACAAAAAACACTCGACTGGGTGTTTTTTAGTATAAAAATTTTGATAGATAGGCTTCTATCTGGTACACTATATTTATATAACTATCATACACCCATGAAACATACACCTATTTCAGTTGAAGATATCAAAAAATCACTCAAACCTGTTCGAAACGCAAACATTGCACACCGAGAGAAATTAAGCCCCCTCGACAAATTTGCAGTATGGATAACGAGTCATATTGGAACGATGGGATTTTTCTTTATTATATTCCTGTGGACAGTGTGCTGGCTTGGTTGGAATTTGCTTGCACCACGGGAGTTTCAGTTTGATCCATATCCAGCATTTGTACTGTGGCTTTTTATTTCCAACATGATTCAGATTTTTCTCATGCCACTTATTATGATAGGACAGAATTTACAAGGCAGGCATTCAGAGGCTCGTGCGGAAGCGGATTTTGATGTGAATACAAAAGCAGAAGAGGAAATAGAAGCGATACTGATGCACCTCGAAAACCAGAGTGAAATGATGGTTGAAATATTACAAAAAATAGAAAAAAATAAATAAGATTGATTATTTTTTCTTGTGTTCTTCTTTGATTTCAGCCTGAATAGATGATAGTTCCTGCTCAACTTTGCTGAGTGTGTTTTGTAGTTTGTGAATTTCTGTTTCTTCTGTTTGGATTTCATCTTCTGTTTTTTCGGCGAGCTTTTTTTCTCCACGAAGTCCGGTCATGATGAGACGATTTCCGATAAACGCCGAAACAAAAACGCCGGTTACGAGGAGAATGATTGCGCCGAGGATTGCGGACAGAATTGAACTCATTCCAATATCATCTGCCATATGCCAAATACCTCTCCAGAAAAGTACCACACCAATAGCACCGACTAGAGCGTAGAGAAGAGGATTGTGACTGAGTTTTGACCTGGTTTTATCTTCTAGCTTATCAAAATAATTAAAAATTTTTCGTGTCATATATTTGTCATATGGTAACATATTTCCTTCATGTTAGTATATATATATGAATGATATAAAAATGATTGCATGCGATCTTGACGGAACTCTGGCTCCGAGCAAGGCCCCACTTGAAAAATCTATGGCAGAGACCATGTGTCTGGTTTTAAAAAAACATAGAATGGCAGTTATTTCTGGTGGTTCATTTGCTCAATACCAAAAGCAGTTTTTGCAGAATTTCACTAGAGATACAAACATTTTAAAAAATCTATATTTATTTCCAACAAACGGAAGTCGTTGTTATGTATTTGATGAAACAGCGCATGATTGGAAAAGTATATATGAGGAGAACCTTACTGACGAGGAAAAGAAAAAAATAGTTTCAGCACTTGGCATGGCGATCCAAGAATCCAAAATTGATGTATCTGACCCCTATGGGGAACTGATTGAGGATCGAGGAAGTCAGATCTCATTTTCTGGTAGAGGGCAGGAGGCTCCGCTCGATGTCAAAAAAATATGGGATCCTGACAAAACCAAACGACAGGCAGTGGTTGCAATTTTGGAGCGATATATTCCTGAGTTTGAAATGCGTATTAATGCAAATTCTACCATTGATATAACTCACAAGGGAATCGATAAGGCATATGCAATACGAAAGATGGAAAAACTTCTAAATTTGACCGCGCACGATATTGTCTTTATTGGTGACGCAATATTTGTCGGTGGAAACGACTGGGCAGCAAAAGAAGCGGGGGTAGAGTGCATCCCGGTCTCTGGTCCTGAGGAGACAGAGGAAATTCTAAAAAGGTATGCACAGTAGTGTGTTGTGGTGGCAGATGAAGTTGTGATAAAATGCAACTATGATTCCAACTAGTACCACACGACCATGGGGTTCATTTATCCGTTTTACTGAAAATGAACCTTCTACTGTTAAACTGTTGTATGTTACAAAAGGAGAAGAATTGAGTTTACAATATCATACCCACAGAGAAGAATTCTGGAGGGTTATTGAAGGTAGTCCCGAAATAATTATTGGAGATGAAACTTTTCATCCAACTGTGGGTGAGGAGTTTTTCATAAAATCAGGTGTTCAACACAGGATCTCTGCTCCAACTGATAACATTGTTATTCTAGAAATCGCTACAGGACAGTTTGATGAAAACGATATTGTAAGAATGGAAGATAAATATAACCGTATGTCATGAAATCAGTTACAGACAACACACAAAACAGAATGGACACACCTCTCGCTGTAATTGGTTGTGATGTCGGAGTATGTATGTTGTCTCGTCGGGATTTAAAAAAGGGCAGCTCCCTCCACCTCTCATGGAGTAAAAATGGTACGGATTTTGAAAAAGATGAAAAAAAAGTAAATATAGAAATAAGCCTAACTAAAAAAGAAAAAATTGGAGAGTGTAAAAATTTCTCATTGTCGCGTACTCCAAGTAGCTATCTTATGTCGTATACGAGAGTACACTCGACTAAACGAACAGCTAGTATCGTGGTATGTAGGTCGAGAGATTTGTATGAGTGGAAAGTTATGTCGGAAATTCCACTTACAGAGCCGGCTAAAATTGCCGGCAGAAGTTCCGTGCTTTGGAATGCACCAACGAGCAGTTTTGAATTGTATCGTGATGGCGTGTTTATAAAACACCAAAGTACAAAAACACTTACTGTCTGGAAGAATAAACCAACACTTGTATTTACATCAAGGCACGGCAGATTTGATGAGGGGATGATTTCAGTAATGGGATCCATTGTAACTCCTGGAGGAATACTCGTGATATACGATACCTCTGTAGTGCATGGCAGAGAGACGTTGCTTCAGGCAGGGGCAGTTTTGTGTGATCCACATAATCCAGAAAAAGTAATTTGGAGATCGGAGGCACCACTCTGGCAAGGGCTCATTCAGGGCAAGAAAAAAGACGCTGGACTTGTACCTATCGGAGTTGTTGCACTAGGAGACAAGTTTGTGTTGTATTGGGTTACAGCAGAATGTGATTTGGTGGTTGCTAGTACAAAAGCATTGTTTAAAGAAGTGGTGACGATTCACCATCCAAAAATATTTAAACGTTTCAAAGGAAATCCAGTTATAGAACCCCGTGGACAACATGATTGGGAACACGAAGGGACATTTAACCCTGCAGTGTTTCAAGATGATGACGGTACAATACATCTCCTGTATCGTGCTATTGGCCGAGACGGAATATCACGAGTAGGGTATGCACGGAGCGCGAATGGAACTACATTTGATACTCGATCAGCTCATCCTGTATTTGAACCAAGTATGGGTTTTGGCATTGCGGATCCAAAAAAAGTTACTGGTCCTGCGGCATATCATCCGGCAATATATACATCTGGCGGTAGTTGGAGTGGCGCAGAGGATCCTCGTGCTGTTAAAATTGGCAAATGGATTTACATGACGTATGTTGCGTTTGAAGGTTGGAATTCTGTTCGTATTGCACTGACTGCAATAACAGTTGATGATTTTAAACACGGCAGATGGCACTGGAAAAAACCAAAACTAATTTCGCCTCCAGGAGAAGTGAATAAAAATTGGCTAGTTTTCCCAGAGAAAATAGGTGGAAAATTTGCGATCCTGCACTCGCTTGCACCAGAAGTGATGATTGATTATGTAGATAGTTTGCTCGATATTGAGACATATATCAAAAGCCCTCGCCCGGCAGGGCCACAACCTGGTCGCAAGAATTTCTGGGATACAAAAATGCGTGGTGCAGGTGCGCCACCCATCAAAACTCCGTTAGGCTGGTTGCTTCTATACCACGCAGTCGATGAACGTGAACCCCACAAATATAAACTGGGTGCAATGATTCTAGACAAAAAAGATCCTACAAAAGTTTTGTATCGTTCATCACACCCTATTCTCTCGCCAGATATGCCGTATGAAAATGAGGGTAAGCCGGGTGTAGTCTACGCGTCAGGAGCATTACTTCGTGGAAGTGATTTGTATGTGTATTATGGTGGCGGAGATCGTGTCGTGTGTGTTGCGTCCACACCACTCAAGGAATTTTTAGAATATCTGGTAACCGGTAAGCCGGATTCATACAAACTGACTCGTATGTCAATTGCAGTGGCATAATCTGGTATCAATACATTTAATCATTATTTTCAAATCACTATGTTTGTAGTAAAACGATCAGAACACAATCCTATCCTCAGTCCAAAATCAGAACATCCATTTGAAAGTTTTGCTGCATATAATGGAAATCCAATTAAAGTCGGTAAGTCTGTTGTCATGGTCTACCGTGGGCAGTCGCATCCTGAACGATTTGAAAATAATCAATTTTCTCTATCTGTGGTGTGTAAGGCGATAAGCACGGATGGAATACATTTTAAAAATAGGGAAGCATTTATTGTCCCAGAGGAATCGTGGGAAAGATATGGATGTGAAGATCCACGAGTAACAAAAATTGGTTCAACATATTTTATTTTCTATACTGCACTTTCAGTGTTCCCATTTTCTGCTGCTGGAATTAAAGTAGGAGTGGCTGTAAGTAAAGACATGAAAACGATAGATGAGAAACACCTTGTCACACCATTTAATGCAAAAGCAATGACGCTGTTTCCAGAGAAAATAAATGGTAAATACGTCGCCCTCTTGTCTGTTGATACAGACAATCCGCCATCCAAAATTGCACTCGCTGAATTTCGTACACGTGAAGAAATGTGGTCACCAGAATATTGGAATAAATGGTATTCAGAACTTCCTAAACATTTACTTGAAATTCCCAAATTAGATGGTGAACATCTCGAGATTGGTGCGCCACCTATTAAAACAAAAGACGGGTGGCTGGTGGTGTATTCTTGTGTTGGAAATTATATGTCAGATAAAAAAGTTTTCGGTGTTCAAACAGTTTTGCTTGCTTTAAAGAATCCAAAAAAAATAATTGGCAAAAGTCGTGGAGCACTTCTCACACCCGAGGAACAGTATGAACAATTTGGAACCGTACCGCACACCATTTTTCCGAGTGGTGCCATGATTATGGGGGACACACTACGAATATACTATGGTGCAACAGATACCACTGTGGCTGTGGCGGAGGTTGTACTCAATGACCTGCTCGAAGTTATGAAGTTTCCATACAAAGAAGTTGGTTTTCACAGGCTGACTCCTGGCGCACTCCTTTCTCCAATAAAAGAACATGAATGGGAATCAAAAGCAATTTTTAACCCAGCGGCTATTGATATTGGAGGAATCATTCGGATTGTGTACCGAGCAATGAGCGGTGACAACACATCAGTTCTGGGGTATGCAGAAAGCAAGAATGGAACAGATATTTCATACAGATCGCCGGAACCGATTTACGTGCCACGAGAAGATTTTGAGAGTAAACGAGTGCCTGGTGGAAACTCTGGTTGCGAGGATCCTCGTCTGACTCAGATTGGTGATACTATATATATGTATTATGTAGCATACAATGGTGTGACTCCACCTGCTGTCGCAGAAACACATATTTCTGTAGAAGATTTTAAAAATAGAAATTGGAATTGGTCCAAACCAGTACTGGTCACGACAGATGGGGTGGATGATAAAGACTCATGTTTACATCCCGAAAAAATTAAAGGAAAATATTTTCTGTTTCATCGCGTCAACAACTATATCTGTGGAGATTACGGATCATCTGTAGAATTCCCCGAGCGAAATAACTTTAGAAATATTCCGATTCTATTGCCTCGTCCTGGTATGTGGGATAGTCTCAAGGTGGGAATTTCTGTGCCTCCTATTCGCACACCAAAGGGATGGCTGCTTTTGTATCACGGTGTATCTGGCAGATCACGATATCGAGTCGGGGTGGCACTCCTTGATCTGAAAGATCCCACTATCGTTCTCGCTCGTAGCACCGACTGTATCATGGAACCGCTCGAGGCGTATGAACTGGCTGGTCAGGTCAATTTTGTTGTATTTCCTTGTGGGGCAGTTGTCCGAAAAGATATTATTTATATGTACTATGGTGGCGGAGACTCTGTCATTGATGTAGCTTCTATTTCAATAAAAAAGCTCCTCAAATCTCTTGGCTATTGAGAATTACAATATGGTATACTTATACCTATGAGTAGTATTCTTACATCCGATGTATTTTTCTTTGTAACAACTATCGCGGTCGTTATGATAGCTGTGGGAGTTATAGTTGCACTCGTGTACATAGTGCGTATCCTGAGGGACGTTAAAACTCTTTCCAACAAAGTAAAAGATGAGGGACAAAAGATACTCTCAGATATGAATGGATATCGTGAAGACATAAAACGACAAGGTTTTGGGCTTCGCGATATGCTCACGTGGCTAGGGATTATCAACAAACCAAAAATACGTGTTGTAAAAAAGAAAGATGAGATATAATGCAATCTATTACAAATTTTTAAATAAATTATATGGCACAAAAAAATAACGATATGAGTTCAAAAGTAGCTGTAGGTGTGGGCATCGGAATGCTTGCTGCTATATCAGCGGGAGCTTACTTTTTGTATGGTACAAAAGAAGGAGCAAAGAAACGCGTCAAAATTCGCGGGTGGGTTCTCAAGGCGAAAGGCGAAGTGCTAGAGAAAATGGAGAATCTAAAAGAAGTAAATGAGGAGACATACAATACACTCGTTCACTCTGTGATGAAAAAATACGAAGGTCTCAAAAATGTAGACAAAGCAGAGGTTGATGCATTGGTTACCGATCTCAAAAAACACTGGAAAAGTATCAAACGACACATTGATGAGTCGTCAAAACCAAAGAAAATTGCTAAAAAGACAGCAAAAAAGAAAATCGTAAATAAATAATTTCCAAACAAAAAACACCCCTCGGGGTGTTTTTTGTATTCTATTTAGTGTCTTCGAGAGCGAGAGTAAAATGCGTAGCCACTATCATACATGCGCCAATCAGGATAAATGTGTATTGGAGAGGTATCATAAGACCCAGTGTAACTGTCGCAAGGATTGGAGCGACAATAAATGATACGGGGCGAGTGATACGGTAAAAACTGATGATGTTTGTTTTTTGTTGATCAACATGTTTGAAAAAATAACTGTCTGATGTGATTTCTACAAAACTTGCTCCAACACGTGTGATAAATAGGATTACTGCCCATGCCCAGAAACTATGTATGGTAATAAATGACATGAGCATGGTTGCAATTCCCATGATGACAAATCCAATCGTCATGAATTCCTTTTCGCCGTATTTTTCATCTGCGAGGTCTCCGATGGGAATTTCAAAAATAACAAAGGGTAGTAGCATGATCGCAAACATGAGTCCGATTTGTGTCCATGAGAATCCAATATTTATGAGGTGTAGAGGTGTGTAGATAACCATATACGCGTAAAATAACTGGAGCATGAATTGAGAGATAAATATATTGTACAGATTTTTATCTTTCATGTAATACAAAAGCGTGCCACGGATGTGAATATGCTGTATCGGTTCCTCCTTAGAATATTTAAAATATTTGTATATAAGATAATAAAAAGGAATAAGAAATACGACCGAAAGGAGATAGACGTGCCAGAACACATTATGTCTTAGGAGAAGTGCGACGAGACCTGTTGAAATGATAATGGTGATGTTGGCTAGCGTCATGTACATACCGCGAATCTCACCAGTCCGTTTCTCATCTGTGCCTGTGGTTTCTAGAAATACATCGAGATTGAATCCTACGAGTGACACTGCTATCTGGTGAATGATGAAGTATAGTCCAATGAGAAATGGTGCATTTGCAACAATCATACCGATTGTGGCAATGATTTCCAGAAATATCATTACCATTGCGATGCGATAGTTTCCAAAACGGTTCAAGATTTTGGAAATATTCAGGAGAAATATGGTGTTGAGAAGTGATCCAATGATGTAGAGTGCACTAATTTGCGTATCGGAAAAGAAATTGTTTAGGAATGAGGAATTAATATATACCAGTAAGTAGTAGTGAAATGAAAGAAATATGTTTGAAATAAAGAGAACGTTCAGAAGTTTACTTTGTTTAAATGTCAAAAATATTTTATCCATGCAGTATATTGTAGCGTAAAAAGGGGATTAACAGAAGAAAAGTTTTACAGTTTTTGGTGTTACAAATCCCTTGCACACATGCTTTTCTGTCGCCGGAATAATTTCTTGCTAGAAATTTTCCTCGCACTCCTGTCTACACGCAGTCCGTGATGCGCCATAAAAGCATGTGTGCAAGGGATTTGTTAGTGGTGAAATATTTTTATTATTGGAAAAGGCCCGCTTCAGCGGACCCTTCGAATTACTTTTTTTGTGTTAACCTAAATTCCCAATATCACTGGAATCACTATTGGTTTTTTTGCTGTTTTTTGGAATAGGAATCGGCCTACGTTGTCAGAGAGGTTTGTTTTGACGTAGTCAAAGTTTATTGGGTTCATACCACGAGTGGTGTCCTCGACAGTTTTCTTTACGATCATGCGGACGTCCTGGAGGAGATCCTGTGATTCACGGAGGTATACAAACCCACGGGAAATGAGGTCGGGGGATTTGCGGAGTTTGCCAGTCTTTGCATTGATCGAGGCAACAATCATAAAGATGCCATCCTGGGCGAGCATTTTGCGGTCTCGGATAACAAGCTCTTGCACGTTGCCAATAGAGAATCCGTCCACCATCATCATGCCGTTTGGAGCTGCTTCCTTGAGTCGAACAAATTTTTGCCCCTGGTCCTGGATTTCAAGTATCGCGCCGTTGTCTGGAACGATAATGTTTTCTGGTGGCATACCCACGAGAGTTTTTGCCAGATCTTCGTGAACGCGAAGCATGTAGTGACTGCCGTGCATAGGCATAAAAAATCGCGCTTTGATTTTCTTGTGTAGCCATTCGAGCTCACCACGGTTGCCGTGTCCTGTTGAGTGGATGTAGACGTCAGACGAACGATAGTGAATGATTTTTGCACCTTGACGGGCGAGGTTGTCTTTTAGTTTTTGTACAGCTTTTTCGTTGCCCGGAATAATAGATGATGACAGCAGAATCGTGTCTCGTGGTGTTACCTTGAAATGCTTGTGAGTTTTATTCGACATACGCATGAGTGCAGCGAACTCATCACCCTGTGCGCCGGTAGCAAGTGCTACTATACGATCTGGTGGATAGTTTTCCATGTCCTCGGTTGTGATGATCGTATCTTTTTTAACATCAAGCAGGCCAATATTTCGTGCAATCTCGATGTTATTTTTCATACTGCGTCCCTCCACGACCACTTTCTTGCCATACTTTTCCGCAATCATGATGATTTTCATGACACGTTCAAGTTGGGATGCAAATGTACCAATCACCAATCGTCCTTTTGTATTTTTGATTATTTCATCCAAGTTTTCATGCACCACACGTTCTGGTGTCGAGAACCCCGGGTTATCTACGTTTGTAGAATCCATCATGAGTAGGAGCACGTTTTCATGTTCAAATCGTGAGTACTCCTTTTCCTCTGCAGCTGTTGGAACACCATCTACGTGATCGAGTTTAATGTCACCAGGAGTCACCACTGATCCATATGGAGTATCAATAATAATACCCATTGAGTCTGGAATAGTGTGTGTTACAGAGAAAAATCGAACTTTGAGTTTGCCCAGCATAATAGAATCTTCTTTTTCCACCACGCGTATATCGAGAGCAGGGAGATGTGGAAACTCCTCCTGTCGTTTTTTGATCATGATGGAAGTGAGTGCGCGCGTATATAGTGGGGGATTGCCGATGCGATCCATGACATATGGAATACCGCCGATGTGATCCAAGTGTCCGTGAGTAATGATAACTCCACGAATCTTGTCTTTACGATCCTCAAGATATTTGGTGTTTGGCAAAATATAGTCGACGCCGGGTGTGTCCGCATCCTGAAACTGGAATCCGATATCAATAACGATAATATCGTCTTTGTATTCAACGAGCGTCATGTTTTTGCCGATTTCTTCTACACCACCGAGAGGAATGATGCGGATGTTGTCTCCTGCAGGAGGAATCACGTCATTGACCTTGCGAGTCATTTTCATAGGCACATCTCGCCGTGAAAATGATCGTTTCGCAGGTGGTCGTGTGCGAGAGTGATTGTCGTCTCGACGATGTGACTCAGTGCCTCCGCTGTTATTTTCTGTTTTGTGTTCTGTTGGGTTCATACTATTGTTGTTAATTCTAATTATTTATTAATTTATTTTGTAAATATTTTCCATACGTTGTTTGTTTCGATGTACCACGTTGATATGTCACTAAATCGCTCTGCCGATGTAGACAGTTCTCCAAGTTTGATGTTGTGAACTTTGGTCGGGACAATATAAATGAAATATGGTGAATATGTAAATACTGCTGGAATATCGTTTTTAATCTCTTTGGTGAAACTGGTATAAAGGGTGTTCTGTGTGTCTGTGTCTGACGTTGCACGGATGTTTTCAATAATACCGTCTACTTTCAGATTGGTATACAACGCAATATTGAGTCCGGGATCATTGCGTTCTGATGAATGCCAAAATGGATATAAATCCAAATCCCTCCCGATGATCTCTCCAAAAAGAAGTGAGTCGTATTTACGCGGTCGAATAATGTTTTGGTTTAAATCGCCGATTTCAAATATTTTAACTTCTACTCGCGCACCGATTTTCTGCCACTGTTTCTGGAGTAGTGTAGCGGTTTCTTTTAGTTCGGGTGCGTCTCCGGTCGAAATTGAAAATGCGAGTGTGACTGTATTTTTATTTGTTTTCTTTTCAAAAATTCCACTTGCGTTTTGTTTCCAGCCGTTTGCAATGAGGAGGGCTTTAGCTTTTTCAATCTGTGTATCTGCATCAAACACCGGCATGTTTTCAGCATCAATACTTTTTGGGGGAATGGGTTCATCTATCGGTTGACCATATCCACCGAGGATAGTATCTATGATTTCTTGTTTATTTGTAATCATGTCGAGAGCCTGACGTACTTCTTTGTTTACAAATACTGGTGCGACATTCTGGTTGAAAAATACTCCGAATACCCGAGGGAGTGGAGCTCTGAGAATTTCCTCTTGTTTAATTGATAAATCCTGTAATTCTTTTGGTGAAATACCATGCATGCTTTCAATATCACCGCCCTTGTATGCATCCACAATATCTTTTTCGTTTTGGTATGATTTTATTACGAGACTAGTTATGTATGGTGTCCCAAGTACGTATTTATTAAATGAAGTGAGGTGGTATTCGGATGGTAAGCCTGACGATGTGTATGCGATAGAACTCACTTTGTATGGACCAGATCCCACTGGCTGTATGTTGTATTTACTAAAAGGAAATTCATCACTCGTTGCTGAACTCCAAATATGTTTTGGAAGAATTCCAAGTGTTGTGTTTTGGATAAATGGTGAGTACGGCTCTGTTAGTCGAAATGTGATTGTTTTGTCGTTTATTTTTTCTACTCGAACGCCAGTCCAGTTTGGACGTCGGGGACTTTTGAGTGCTGTATCTTGCGTTTTTTCTATTGTAAATACGACATCGTCTGCGGTGACGGGGGTACCATCATGGAAAAATATGTTGTCTTTGAGTACAAACGTGTATAGAAGCCCATCTTTTGAAATAGTATATGATTCTGCAAGATCAGGCACCAAATCACCAGTCGCATCCACCTTGAGCAGTCCCGAATATACGAGTGTGGTCAGGTCACGGTCAATGTCGGAGACTGCGAGCACTGGGTTTACAAACCGCGGTGCGCCAATAATTCCCTCGGTCAGGGTTCCGCCGTAGTCTGGAACCGCGATCTGGAATGCTTTATTAACCTGCCAAAGTAGGGAAATGCCACTGACAAAGAAAATAACCAGAAAGAAAGTGAAAATCACTTTTTCTGTCAGTGTAAATGAGTGAATAATACGTCTGATTTTCTCAGCGTACGGTAGGTGCCATTCATTTTTGAAAAGCTTGCGTAAAGAGTCTTTGTTCACGAAAATAGGTGGTAATTTGTAATATTGAGCTGTAAGAAATTTAATCAAAATCTCTTTCTCCTCAGGTTTTTTAGAAACACGGAGTTGCTCGGAGGCTCTCGCACTCCTCGCTCTCGGCTACTCGCCTGCGTACGGTTTCAAAAAAACCTGAGTCAACGAGATTTATTTTAATTCAAGAAAAAGTTTGATTGTGTGATTAAACAAGAAGAAGAGCGAATGATGTGACCGCGAAAAGTACTGCAATGATAATTGTTCCGATGAATATTACTTTTTCAGCCCCTCGTTTTGTGTGGTGTCCAGAAGAAAAACCATCTCCACCTCCAAAAGCACCGCCGAGACCCGCCTCGGACTGTTGTAGGAGTATTCCTCCCATGAGGAGTATGGAGAGCACGATTTGAACGTAAGGGATAATACCAGCGATATTCATGATGGAGTTCATTATACGCGAAAATCAAAAAAGTGCAAACTGCTTAGTTTGTTATCACAACCCCTCCTCACACATGTTTTTCTGTCGCCGGAATAATTTTCTACTGAAAATTTTCCTCGCACTCGCGTCTTCACGCGCTCCGTGATGCGCCATAAAAGCATGTGTGAGGAGGGGTTTAAGTGATTGTTTGAAATTTTATTTTTGATACAGAAATCCCGCCGAGCGACGGTTTCTCTGCCGTGCTGGGCGGGTAGTTACTTTTCATGCTCAACAATTAACGTAATTGTGTAGGTGCAGTAAGGGTCCGGAATCTTACCCACCTTTGCGTCGATGTATGACACAACAGTTTCGGTCTTGATAACTTTCCAGCCATCGCCGAGCGTATCCAATTGAGCATTGATCCTTTCAGTTGCTCCCCAGAGGTTGCTTCCTTCACCCGCTAAAATTTTCTGCATATTGACCTATCTCCTACAGATTATAATGGCACATTAAATATTAACTTGTCAAGTACATAAAAGTGCGCTACTGAGTATAATGTACCTGATTTAGAAGGTTAACTTTTATATAAATATGAAGAATAAAGAAGTAAAGAAAGTCACGAGTGCAAAGACTGGTCAAAAAATTCAGCCCCTTGGTAGTCGGGTACTCATTCGACCGTATACAAAAGAGGAACTAGTTGGAAAAAATAGTTTTGGCATCATTTTGCCTGAGAGTGGATCAAAGGAGAAATCTGAACAGGGTGAGGTGTTGGCTATTGGTCCGGGTGAGTATCAAGATGGTAAACTCATTAGTGTCCAGGTCAAAGTTGGTGACAGAGTAGTGTTTAGTAAATACGGATATGAGGATGTGACCGTCGATGGAGAAGAATTGTTTCTGATTAAGGACGAAAACATTTTAGCAATTTTGAAATAATAAATCTCGTTGAGTGTACTTGTCGTATCGGCGCATCTCGGAGCCTGTGAAAAGGCGAGAGCGAGGAAAATTTTCAACAGAAAATTATTCCGGCGACGAGACGACAAGTGCCGAGAAAGAGATTTATTTGTAACAAATCATTTAAAACTTTTATGGCAAAACAAATTATTTTCAACGAAGAAGCACGAAAGGCACTCAAGAGGGGGATTGACCAAGTGGCAGATGTGGTCAAGGTCACTATTGGTCCAAAGGGTCGCAACGTTGTCCTCGATCGTGGGTATGGTGCTCCGACTATTACAAACGACGGTGTTTCTATTGCCCGTGAGATTGTGCTCAAGGATAAATTCGAGAACATGGGAGCGGAAATTATCAAGGAGGTGGCAACCAAGACCAATGATATTGCGGGCGATGGTACGACGACATCTGTGGTGCTGACACAGGCTATTGTTTCCGAGGGAATGAAGCACACAAACATGGGGTTAGGCGTCATGGGTATTCGCACAGGTATTGAAACTGCGACGCGAGACGTAGTGGATGCACTTAAGGGACTGGCAAAACCAATTAAAACCAAAGACGAGATCAGGCAGGTGGCTGTGATTTCTGCTGAGAGTGAGGAGATTGGAAAAATAATTGCAGATACGATCGACAAGGTGGGCAAGGATGGTGTAGTGACGGTAGAGGAATCACAGTCATTTGGCGTAGAGTCAGAAGTTGTCGAGGGACTGGAGTTCGACAAGGGATATTTGTCGCACTACATGGTCACAAATGCAGAACGGATGGAGGCGGAGTACAAAGATGTGCCAGTACTTCTCACAGACAAGAAAATTTCTACAATCAAAGATATTCTCCCGCTTCTCGAGAAAGTTGCGGCAACTGGTCGCAAGGATTTGGTCATTATTGCGGACGATGTTGACGGTGAGGCACTGACTACGTTTGTGATAAACAAACTGCGTGGTGGATTTAATGTCCTCGCGGTCAAAGCGCCAGGATATGGTGATCGCAAAAAGGAACTCCTTCAGGATATGGCGACTGTGCTCGGTGGTATGGTGGTGTCGGACGAGACTGGACTCAAGCTCGATACGATTGAGCTTGATGTTCTCGGTCGTGCAACTAAAATCGTTTCGACAAAAGACAGTACGATAATAGTGGGTGGCAAAGGCAAACGCACAGATATAACAGAACGTGTGAATCAACTCAAAAAACAAAAGGAAGGAACAAAAGCAAAATTCGATATTGAAAAAATAGAAGAACGAATCGCAAAATTAACTGGTGGAGTGGCTGTGATACGCGTCGGTGCAGCCACAGAAACAGAGATGAAATATTTAAAACTCAAAATCGAGGACGCAGTCAATGCAACCAAGGCAGCGATAAGCGAGGGGATTGTGGCGGGAGGTGGAACAGCACTAGTCAAGGCGTCATATATAGTACGCGAGAAATTTATGAAACGTACGGATGCTCAGAAAAATAAAGTAGTGTCTGCAGATGAGTTTGCAGTGGGATATGAAATCGTATTGAATGCATGCGAGACACCGCTACGCCAAATAGCGATAAACGGTGGCAAGGGTGACGGCTCGATCATTGTCGAGCATGTCAAAATGGCAAAAGGAAATGGTGGCTATGATGCACTCAAAGACGAAATGGTCGCGGACATGTTTGTCGCGGGCATCATTGATCCGGTCAAAGTAACTCGCACTGGACTTCAGAATGCATCGAGTGCTGCCGCAATACTTCTGACTACAGAAGTGGCTGTGACAGAGGAGCCAAAAGAAGAAAAACAGATGCCGGGAGGCATGGGTGGTGGAATGGATTACTAAAAACTTCCAAATCTGACGAATTTCTGCGTTAGAATAAGAAAAATTCTCGTCAATGTACGAGATGTACATCTTCTCGTCTTTTTCTTATTCTGCCTTGAACTTCATTCAGATTATGAAAGTTTTAGAAAATAGATAGTTTTGAAAAAGAATTCGCCCCACCTGCAACTGCAGGCGGGGCGGGGAAGGAACTACTCTTTCAATTTTTCGACAATGATATCAACGAGGTGGCATCCGAGTACAGATTCGAAGCCGTTTTTTCTGAGTAATTCCCCGAGAGTAACAATTTGCTGGATATGTTTTACCAGGTTGCTCAGGGTTATTTGCTCGGATCGGCTCAGGAGAGCTTCCAGAAGGGAGTTTACCTCAACATGACCCATGGCGTCGATTTGCTTGAGGAAGTTCCCCGAGTCCTCACTCGTGGTAGACGGTTTCGTCTGATTTGGAGGTGCATCCGTTGAGCGAATGAATTCGCCAGACTCTGTGATGTTGGGGGCGGCAGCTCTTAGCTTTTCCGTCTCTGAGAGGATGTCCTGAATCGCATACATCTCTGCCGACGAAAACTTGCGAATACCCCGTTCAATCCGACCAATCATTGTCTCGGCCGTTTTTGCGGACCAGTTGTACTCCAGTTTCTTTGCAAGTCTGACGCCGAGCTGTTTTTGCGACAGCTTCAACTCTGTGCGTCTTTTCTTTATGTTTTTTGGTGTGTACATTCTTTCTCCTGTTCGCACTTTAACACAAATATTAAATTATGCAAGGTGTATATATGGTGAGTTCATATAACCCTTTCATTCTAAAAATTTTGTAGTATAATTGTCTGTAATTAGTATCTTAACCAAATAATAAATGGAACCAACAAATAAAAATTTTTTTCAAAGACACACAGGATGGATTATTGTCATCGCGATTATTGTGCTCCTCGTAGGCTGGGCAGTGTCATCGTACAATGGCTTTGTACGACAGAACGCGCAAATTGACGCTCAGTGGGCACAGGTAGAAACTCAGTACCAACGACGTTTTGATCTCATTCCAAACATAGTAGCTACAGTCAAAGGTGCTGCAAAACAGGAGCAAGCAGTGTTTGGCGAAATCGCAGAAGCTCGTACACGATACGCAGGTGCAACAACAGTGGACCAGAAAGCACAGGCAGCTAGTCAGGTAGAAGGTGCACTCGGACGACTTCTTGTCATTGCAGAAAACTATCCACAACTTCAGTCAGAGCAGGCGTACCGAGATTTGATTGTCTCTCTCGAAGGAACAGAAAACCGTGTTTCAGTTGAGCGGATGAAATACAACACTGAAGTCAAAGTCTACAATCAGCAAGTCGGTGTTTTCCCATCATCAATCCTTGCATCAGTGTTTGGATTTAAACCACATGCGTATTTTGAGGCAGCGGCTGGAGCGGAAACTGCACCAAGTGTGAATTTCGAGTAGCTCGTGTGCGTATAGTCAATATATATGTGGCGTAAATTCTCAAAATTTATTGTGGGAATGAGTATTATCATGCCGCTCGCGACATTTGCATTTACTGTACCTCCAAAACCAAATACGTATGTAAATGACTATGCAGGGATGCTAACTACGGATCAAGTTACACAGCTCGAAAATAAAGTGGAGATGTTTGAACAGCAGACAACAAATGAAATCGTAGTTGTAACGATTCCATCACTCGATGGCGATACAATTGAAAATGTTGCGCAGGACATATTTACAACATGGGGGATTGGTAAAAAAGGAAAAGATAACGGTGTGTTGTTTTTGGTATCACTAGCAGATCGCAAAACTCGTATACATACCGGATATGGTGTCGAGGGAGATTTGACTGATCTCGGTACATCGTACATTCAGCAAGATGTGGTCACACCGGCATTTCGAGCGGGCGACTATGCGGGCGGAATAAACGGAGCAGTGGACAAAATGATAGAGGCACTCGGTGGTGGTCAGATAGTACCAGACGGATACACACCTACTTCTCAAAAAAGTTCTAGTAATGTGCCGTGGCAATTTATTTTTATTGCCGGTTTCATCGCTATCCAATGGCTCGCTGCGATTCTCGCACGATCGAAGTCGTGGTGGGCAGGTGGAATGGTTGGAGGAGTTATTGGAGTGGGAGTAGGATATTTTTTCATTCACTCACTCATTTTCAGTATTCCAGTTTTTCTAATACTCACAGGTCTAGGTCTTTTATTGGATTTTTTTGTTTCTAAGTCATATGCAAAATACAAAGAAAAAGGTAACAACTTTCATCCGCCATGGTTTCTCGGGGGAGGAGGATTTGGGGGTAGAGGCGGGGGTATGGGCGGTGGAGGTTTCGGTGGATTTGGTGGCGGATCATCGGGGGGCGGAGGTTCGAGTGGAGGTTGGTGATATAATTGAGGTTATAATCTGAATAATTAATTTTTGTAAATGAAAAATTCTAGTGAACAAGAAATTCCTGAAATAAAAGATAGAGAACTACATCGTATTACTACAACTACACTGGTGTATCGACCTGATTTTACATATTTAATAACACGACGTGCTCTACATAAAAAATCTCATCCCGGCAAATGGACAATTCCTGGCGGCGGATTGACTGTGGATGATTATATACATTCTCCCCAAAGTGAGCATGGAGAAAATTTGTGGTACAACGTTCTAGAGAAATCACTCAAGAGAGAAATAAAAGAAGAGGTTGGTTTGGATATTGGAAAACCAGAACTTCTTGTTGATCTAACTTTTATCCGTCCCGATGGTATTCCGGTTATATGTTTTAGTTGTTTTACTCCATACGTATCTGGTGTTGTGAAAATTGATGATGACCCAGACGGAGATACAATTGATTTTGCATGGGTAAATCTAGAAGAGGCAAAAAAGTATGATCTGATCGGTGGTATTCTTGATGAAATCAGTCAAGTTGAAAAAATTTTGAAAAGTCGAAAATAAAAGGTAGGATAATTGAATCAAATACATTTTGATTCTGGAGACGTCGCATAGCGGTCTAGTGCACCACCTTGGAAAGGTGGCAAGGGGGCAACTCCTTCGAGAGTTCAAATCTCTCCGTCTCCGCAGGAGAAATTTTCGAAGAAAATTTAGAGGGAGTAACTTTTGGGTTTTATAATAAGCTATTGCAATTAATATTAATGTGTGGTATAGATAAATTCAGAAAAACCAGGCTCAGATGAGCTTAGGTGCGCTGGCAACCCCAGCAAGGAGAAGTTGTATGTTCGAAACGAAAGGTCAGGTAGTTGGTAATCTGTATGGCACCCTGCAAGGCTTTTGCCACGCAGTTAGTGCTTCTGCAAAAAGAGATGCACGTCATTCTGTGGCACTCTCTCGGTTGATAAAGGCTGAGTATTTCCAAGGTTTTTATCCATCTCTCAGGGTGTTCACAAAAATGCGAGAAGTCCTCGAGCGTAGTTATGCGGAGGCGTTAGACACAAGTCGGTCTGAGACAGGTCATTTTCCCCAGAAGATTGAATTGTTTTCTGCCGGAGGAAAGTACTTTCTGAGATGGGCGGAAGAGGGTTTTATAATTACCCTCATGATTCCCAGAGGATCATTGGCTGCATCAGAATTTCACATCGTGGGATCTGATATCCGGACAGTGAGAACGTGTGCAACGTATGTGGGTCTACTCAATGGCAACATAACGTACACATCCGACACAAAAATGACACTTAAAGAAGTTGCGAATCTGAATTGGAATGAATCGGCGCGCATTGCGATGATTCCGATGTGGGAATGGCAAGCTTTGCTTTCGAAGTACAGTTCCAAGTAGCTCGTGTGGTTAAGTAGGTTCATGGTTTCCAAACCATATATTCTGATTACAAAATCAGATGTAAAATAAGAAATAATATTTTATTAATATTTCTAACATAGAAATAAAAATAGAGATCAACTGCATCATCCGAAAATAGAATAGGATAGATGCAGTTTTGCTTTTAAAAAACACATCAAAAAGTAATTTGTTTGATATTTTGTGCGGGTAGGGGTAATCGAAACCCCGCCTTATCCTTGGGAAGGACACGTTCTACCACTGAACCATACCCGCGGGAAAATTTAAATAAAACTTTACTAAAACTTTAGCAAAACCACACCAAAAGCATAGCACAAGAATTCAGGTGATGGTACAATTTACGCATGTCTGCATTCATTGTTATTTTTCTCACAGTTACACTTGGTATAAATCACTTTCTGCGTGCTCGTGGACACCATGGACCGAAATCTGATCATTTTAATGGAACACATTTTTTTAATATTCGTGACAGAAGTAGGTTTGTAAATCGCATTCGAGACAAACGCAATAACCCCATCACGGCGTTTGCCACTTTTCTCATAAAAAGCTTTGATAAAAAAGTATGGTACACGCGACTGCTACCACTCGGTGAATCCATTCCAGTTCCGCGGGTAGTGGGTAAAAAAATCGTGGTAACACTCGTCGGTCATTCCACGGTACTGATTCAGACAGAGGGTCTCAATATTCTGACTGATCCTGTCTGGGCTAAACGTGCAAGTCCCGTGCAGTTTTTTGGTCCGAAACGATTCATGCGACCGGGAATTTTTCTCGATGATTTGCCCAAAATAGATTTTATACTGCAGACGCACAACCACTACGATCACATGGATGTGAAAACACTTCGGATGATTTCTGAGCGTGATCACCCTGTCATATATACCACGCTGGGAAATGGTGACTATCTGCGTGACCGAGCTGTGTATGGAAGTGTAGAAATGGATTGGGGAGATTCAAAAAGTTTTTCTGATCTGATTTCAATTGACTGTGTTCCCGCACAGCATTTTTCTGCACGTGCATTGACCGATCGCAACCGCACGCTGTGGGGTGGGTTTGTCATACGTACTCCGCATGGCAATATATATTTTGCCGGTGATAGCGGGTATGGACCGTATATTGAGCGAATTAAAAAAGTCTACCCCGAGGGTTTTCGACTAGCGTTTCTACCGATTGGTGCGTACGAGCCACATGTACTCATGGGGATATATCATATGAGTCCGGACGAGGCAGTGACTATATATAAGGAACTCAAGGTCAGGCACGCAATCCCGATTCATTTTGGAACATTTGATCTCGCTCTCGATGCACAGGATGATCCCGTCCAGAGACTTGACGAAATTCTAGCTGAGCCTGACAATGCTGAGGTGAAGTTCATTGTGTTATATAATGGGGAAGTAGGTACGGTGAAGTAAACAAACACGGAGAGGTGTCAGAGTGGTCTATCGTGATGCATTCGAAATGCATTAAGGGGCAACCCTTCGGGAGTTCGAATCTCCCCCTCTCCGCCAAAATCGTTTACGATTTTCAGCGTGAGAGGGAAAAAATCGTAGATTTTTGTGGTGATTCGAACAGATTGTCGGTGTACAAGCGCACCAGCGCATGTCGACAATCTGGTGCCCAGAAATTTCTGAGTGACGACGAAAAAATTTCGAGGGAGAAATTCTCCCCCTCTTCGCCAAACAGTTTTCTAGACACCAAT
Organism: Patescibacteria group bacterium; assembly: GCA_040389125.1. GTDB lineage: Bacteria > Patescibacteriota > Minisyncoccia > Phycocordibacterales > DATDWN01 > JAZKAN01. The sequence continues at coordinate 38,311 of JAZKAN010000003.1, forward strand.
ACTATTTTAGTAGATAATAGTTGAGTTATTCGTAAATTTATTTTTAGATGCAATTAAAATATATTCTTTTAAGTATCGTAGTTGTGGCACTAGTCGCGTGGGGAGGGTATGCTCTGTTTGGGAAAAAGACTTCCTTTGTACTTACAAACAATGAGTCCACTTCGGGTCTCGATGGATACGCAACCACAACAGACTCTGCACAGACACCGGGCTCTTTGGCTACAACTACTACAAATAATTCAACTAGTAACACAACCACACATAACACAAAATCACACATGATCACAATCAACACAAACTACGGAGATATTACAATCGAAACATACGACGCTGACGCACCAAACACAGTCGAGAATTTCGTCACACTCGCAAGCAAGGGATTCTACAACGGACTGACATTTCACCGTGTGATAAAGGGATTCATGATCCAGGGAGGGGATCCAAGTGGAAACGGTACTGGTGGTCCAGGATACAAATTTGCAGATGAACTCAATCCAGAAACCGCATCATACAAAGCTGGATACAAAAAAGGCGTGGTCGCAATGGCCAACGCAGGTCCAAACACAAACGGCAGTCAATTCTTTATCATGACCGCAGACTACCCACTTCCAAACGCGTACACAATTTTCGGTCACGTAGTTTCTGGTCAGGATGTAGTGGACACAATCGCAAATGTAAAAACCGGAGCAAACGATAAACCTGTTTCTCCGGTTGTCATGAAAACAGTTTCTGTAAAATAATGTTGGATATGAAAAAAGCCGCCTCCTTTTTTGGGTAGACGGCTTAAGGGTGGGGGATTTGTCAGGAGCTCTCACATTTACTCCTCAAGCCTATGGTGGCTACCCCGGGACGCGGTTATAATTTGAGTCTGCTAAGCAGGTCTCAATTCGACTTGCGGTTGTGAGCACCGCCAGCCCAGTGGGAGCTTCCCCCTCTGTAGTCACACGAGAACGGCAATGCGCCAAATCAGGATTTCTCCTGCTCGTGATGTTCTGCAATAATCCTAGCATAATATTGATTTAAAGTCAAGTAATTTGAGTGGAAAAAACAAAATACTTTAAGCACGCTAAAAATAAAGCCTATTTAGAGCCATATTTTTAAGCCTCTCAAAAAATGAGAGATTTTGGTATTAAAGCGAGTTTCCTAAAATACGTGTTTTCAGAGACTGCGGAAGCAATTAGGAAACAACAGTGAAGATGAAAGAAGCCCGAAGCACTGTTTGAGCACACGTATTCGTGGCGAGTTTGCGAGAGGGCTCTGCATCGAACGTATTGTTTCCTTGATTGCTGAGCGAGAGCAAAAACCGAGCACGGTTTTATGCGTGCTCGGAAAATACGTATTTTATGGAGACGAGCAAATTATACATGTCTTAAAAATGTATAATTTGAGACCTGAGCGTGTTATACTATTGCTTTGAACCAAATACTGTTTTGAAGTAATATGTGCTAACCTATTACGTCACTATATATGAATCACGCAGAGGAACAACAAAAGACATTTCAAAAGGCATACCAGGACCACTCAGACGCTATTTTCAGGTACTGCCTCTTTCGTGTAAGTGACCATGACAAGGCGCTGGATTTAACCCAGGACACCTTTATGAAAACATGGAACTACATGAACGCTGGTGGAGACATCGGAAACATTCGAGCGTTCCTGTACAAAACAGCGGGGAACCTGGTGATTGATGAATATCGCAGACGCAAAAACAACGAGTCTCTCGATACTCTGTCGGAGGAAGTGGGGTTTGATCCATCGTTTGATGATACATCACGGACTATGGAGCGTATGGATGGAGAAAAGGCGATCAAACTTATCTCGAAAATTCCAGAAACATATGGAGAGGTCATATTCATGAGATACGTGCAAGAACTCACACTTTCAGAAATCGCAGATATTACCGGGGAGCTAGAAAACACCATTGCCGTTAGAATTCACCGGGGCATCGCTAAGTTACAAAAAATTTGGAACCATGAACAAAAATAATATGCAGCATGATATACAACTAAATACAGGTACAAAAAAAATTCTTGCACAGGCGAGAAGTGTTTCGCTATCTGTAAAAGAAAAAAATGACATGCTTGCAAAACTGAAACTGCATATGGGTGAGGTTTCGCCGACTCAGAAAATAGAGTCTCCGTTTGTCACACATTTTTTCTGGTATATAGAAAACAAACGGACACTCGCATCTCTTGCCCTCGCAGTTGTTCTCATTGTGACTGGTGGAACATCTCTCGTGGCACGAGGGGCACTTCCCGGGGATTTATTGTACCCAGTCAAAATTCACGTTAATGAAAAAGCAGAATCACTCCTGTCTATTGGTCTCCGATCGAGCACCGAAACAGAAACTGCACATGCTGTTGCACGGCTCTCAGAGATCGAGGATCTCGCGGTCATGGGTAAACTCGATCCACAACTAAAAGCAGAAGCAGAGGCAAGGTTCACGGATTCTGCTGCGAAAATTTCACAGGATGTAAAACAACTACAGGTAGAGGGTGATGTAAAAACAGCAACAAAAGTTACATCAGGTCTCGAGGATTCACTCAGTAATCACAAAACAATTTTAAACACACTTGCAAAGGTTAAAAATGATCAGGCACAGCTCCTCTCTGATCTTGCCAGTACTGTAGATAGTCATTTGAAAGTTGCAACAGAAGTGCGTAGCGACTCAGAGGCAAAAATCGCAACTTCTACAAACATGGCGAGCGTCAAAGTATCCGCTGTCGAGTCTCTTCAGTCCGCACAGGACACTGCAAAAAAGGTGGAGAGTGCAATCACAACTACGGCTAGTTCAGAACTCAAAACAGAAGCACAATCAGAACTATCGAATGCAAATAAAACTATTATCCAGGGAAATCAGAAAATGTCTGCAGGAAGCTATGGTGATGCGTTTATTATATATGAAAAGGCACGTCGCACCGCGCAGGGAGCACGCCTCATGCTGGAGTCTGAAAACCAGATCAAACAAAATATAAAAGAATATATTCAAACCAAAGCGACTGATGATAATCAAAATAATACAACCGCAACAAGCACTGGAGCCACAACAACGACTTCATCTACTACGACAAACTCTGCTGAAGGTGCACAGATCGAAGCAAGTACAACAGTAAACATTACCCCAAAGCTATAAAACCAATTGCCCTAGCTGTATTCGCAGATGTGGAAGGTGGTTGACTTGTGACTTCATGTAGAGTATGATTATACCAATGTAAGTTTCTCGAAAGGTTCTTGCGCTATGCGTTTTGAAAAGAAGAGAGCTCGTCGCCTTACAGCTTAAAAATA
>JAZKAN010000004.1:0-50098 GCA_040389125.1 Patescibacteria group bacterium
CAGATTAACCTAGCGTGGGGAGCGAGTACAGATGCAGTGGGGGTTGTGGGGTACAGGGTGTTTAGAAATGGAAGTCAGATAGCTACTTCTACAGGGATTTCGTATTCAGATACTGGGTTAATGCAAAATACAACATACGCATATGCTATTTCTGCATTTGATCTTGCTGGAAATGTTTCTGCACAATCTACATCTACTTCAGCCACAACACTTGCTCCACAAAACAGTGCACCTGTTATAAACGTAGGAAATAATCAAACCATTGTATTACCAACATCCTCAGCTACTGTGACTAGTTCAGCTACAGACGATGGTCTTCCAACTACGCCAGGAAGTCTGAGTTATGTATGGACACAAGTTTCTGGTCCTGTTAACACTACAATCAGTTCTCCAAATGCAACATCAACTCAAGTAGCTGGTCTAACATCGGTGGGTAATTACGTATTCCGAATTACCGTAACAGACGGTGACTTATCTGCATCTACAACTCAAACTATTATAGTAAATCCGGCACCAGATACCACTGCTCCCACAATTCAGTTTACTGCTCAAACGAGTACAAACCAGTCTATCGCGCTAGGATCTACAACAACGGTAAATGGTCTTTTGTCACTCAGTATCTCAGCAACTGACCCTTTGGTAACTGGACAAAATACTTCAGGATTGCAGTCTATCACTTTGACTCTAGATGGCGTTACTGTAGCTACTTCTACTACTGGCAGCCTTGTATATTTACCAGATACAACCACACTTCTGAACAAGACTCACAATTTTGTGGCAAGTGCTAAAGATGTAGCTGGAAATATTACTCTCTCTCAGACTCTACAACTAGGAGTGATAGGATTTTTGGCAGGTTGGCAGTAATACAGAAAATACACAAACTTCTGTTAATGTGCTCAAAAAAGCCCTCAACCAAGGGCTTTTTTGGTGTATTGACTTTTACATATAAATATGATAAGATTGTAATAGATCGACTTGTGGAACGGACTGGGCCAGTAACCCTACCTAATCCCGAGCGATAGAAGGAGAAATACAATGTCAGTCAATTTGTACCTCAACAACAAGGTTCGTGAACTTGAAGGTTTCAAGAGTGAGCGTTACTCAGATAACTCTGGGGATAAGATTACTTTCAACGGCGTACAAGTTTTCGGCGAAAAAGGACGCCTCTATCTCATGTGGAGCGAGGACTCTCCTGTTCCCGATGAACTCAAAGATTTGGTGGAGGAAATTTCGTGCTACGAGACAATTCCCCAGATGGGTCGCAGAGAATCCGGAATCTATCGGCACGAGAGCGCGAAGTGTGAACTCACACCGGAAGACTACGGAAACGCCAAGCGCGAAAAGCCGATGTACAAACTCAAGATCATCGCTACGAAGTTGGAAGACATCAAGGCGATCCTGCACAAGGTGAAAACCGGCGCGATTCGTCCCGAGGAGAGTTACGAGGGACCGCAAAGTGGTAAGTCTCGACGAGAACTGGAAAATGATTCCGTTCATCTGGAACAAACTCTCGAGCTTCTTCGCTCAGCAACGGCTGAGCAGGCTCGATTGATGCGCACTTTCGATGCGGTTGCTGTTCAACATGACCAACTTCTCAACAAATTTACTTCATTGGATATTGAAGCTGGTCGACTGACTCGTGAACTCGAAGAGCGAACGCGGGAGCGTGAAGGTGCGTGTGCTATGGTCGCTGAGCTACAGGATGGGTTGAAACTTTCTGAGGCGACATTCCATATGCATCAACAGGATTTCACTAACGCATGTAAGAAATACGTTCGCATGCGTCAATTGGCCAGAGGTCTCGAGAATCAATTTCTCCTACCCTGGATCAGCAGATCAAAGGTTGCAAAACAGATCGACGCAATTCTCGATGACACCAAGTAGTTATTCCCCCGCACCAGACAAGGCCCCGTGCCTGTTTGGACGGGGTTTTTGTTATCTAAAAAATACATGCAAAATATGCTATTCTGTAGTCATGAAAGCCACCTCAAAATCAACAGAAAAATCCCAAAAAAATACACGCAAATTTGACGAGCGATATGCCAAACTCAATCCCGAGCAGAAAACTGCTGTGGATACTGTCGAGGGTCCAGTGCTTGTTATCGCGGGACCGGGGTCTGGCAAAACGGAGATTCTTTCGATGCGTGTTGCAAATATTTTAAAACAAACAGACACATCTCCTGGTTCTATTTTGTGCCTCACATTTACAGAGTCTGCATCACTCAACATGCGTGAGCGACTCTCGAGACTTATTGGCAAGGATGCGTATCGAGTGGGGATTTATACATTTCATGGATTTTGTACGGATATTATTTCCAGGTTCCCAGAATATTTTTTTGGACATGCGGATTTCCATCCTGCAGATGACGTGACTCGTATGGAAATTCTGTCGGATTTATTTCGAGAAATGTCATATGACAACCCGCTTCGATCCGAGCATCCGGATCAGGGATTTGTATTTCTCAAATCTAGCCTCGGTTCTATCTCGGATTTAAAACGTGCGGGCATTACACCAGATGAATTCTCGGAAATCTTGAAACATAATGAAGAGGTGATCAAATGCGTCCAGCCACTCCTCACAACTCATCTACCAGAGCGACTCTCGAAAAAAGAAATACCGGCAGTGAGAACTCTGTATGAAAAAATACAACACATTTCATGTCCAGAGTCGCCACTTCCACACATTCGATCATATAAAGATGTATTTGCTGAAACACTCCTCGTTGCAATACACGAATCAGAGCAAAGGGAATCCTCTGCGCCACTATCGGAATGGAAAAAATCTCATATTGTAAAGGATGAGACCGGACAGTTTACAATCCGCGATACAGAACGAATGGGTAAAATGCAGGCTCTTGCTGATCTGTATCGTGCGTATCAGAAACACATGTACGACGAGGGGTATTTTGATTTCGACGATATGATTCTCGAGGTTATCAAGGCGCTGGAGGAACACCCGGAACTGGCTCTCGATTTACAGGAGAGGTTTCAGTACATACTGATTGACGAGTTTCAGGACACAAACGATGCCCAAATGCGACTGGTGCGACTACTGACCTCTGCACACATTCACGAGGGCAGGCCCAATATCATGGCGGTGGGTGATGACGACCAATCTATATATAAATTCCAGGGAGCAGAGATTGCCAACATACTTTTATTTACATCACAGTACACAAATCCTAAAATAGTAACACTCGGAAAAAATTATCGCTCGACCCAAGATATTTTGGATATTTCAGAGTCTGTTATTTCTCAGGGGACGCAGTCGCTCCGGGTGATCATGCCAGAAATTGAGAAAAAAATAATCGCATCAAACACAGATTTGCCCAAAGGCGAAATCCATTTGAAAACATTTGAAACAGAGCTCCATGAGTATGAGTTTGTTGCTCATGAAATTCAGAAACTGGTTTCAGGTGGTGTATCGCCGGATTCGATTGCGGTGATTTCGAGGAAACATGAAAGTCTGCTCGGACTCGTACCGTTTCTGTATGCGTATGAAATACCAGTCCACTATGAAAAAAGGCAAAATGTACTTGCAAATGATCTCGTTCGACAGCTCGTCACTATGGTACGGTTTGTCGCAACTGTTGTGTCTGGTAAATCAACCGAGGAGGATGAATACCTACCACAGATTCTCTCATTTCCATTTTGGAAACTCCCACGCAAAACGATTTGGGAGATTTCAATTGAGGCGCATAGGCGGGGACCAAATTCATGGATAACTACTATGCAAAACCACAGCGATCCGTATGTGCGGAGTATCGCTGATTTCTTGCTCGACATTGCAACTAAATCCAATTTCCTTCCACTCGAGCGGGTGCTCGATCTTCTCATCGGGAGCCAGGTACTCGTAGTGACGGATTCCGAATATGATGATGAGGGAACGGATGCGCTTGCAGAATCAGACGAAGGCGTCATGAAAAGTCCATTTCGAGAATATTATTTCAGTCTAGATAGTTTCAAACACAAAAAAACAGAATACATTGTTTTCCTTTCCGCACTCAAAACATTTATTGGTGCACTGCGTGAATACCGCCAGGGTCGAGTCCTGACTATTCGCGACCTCATATCATTTGTGGATGTGCATGAAAAAAATGGTATGGAATTGCTCGACCAAAGTCCGCATATAAGTAGTGAAAAGGCTGTCAATCTGGTAACTGCTCACAAGGCAAAGGGTCTCGAATACGATGTGGTGTTTGTATTGTCTGCAAATGATGAAATATGGAGTGGTAGGGGTATGCCAGATAAACTGAAATTTCCAATAAATATAAATGCTCGTCCGAGCGCGGATTCAATTGACGATAAAATCAGGCTTTTGTATGTAGCACTCACACGCGCAAAACACACACTGTATGTGACGCACTACGAACAGAGAGAAAATGGTAAAAAGTCACTACCTGTCGAATTTCTGTCACCTGTACTAGATAGATTTGTTCGAGAAAATGAAAGTAGTAACTCCACAATCATTCATCCGCTCGAAACCAGCCTATCGAGTTTAGCTATGGGACCGTATGCTACTGACGAAATTTCAGTGCTCAAGGATTTAGTCAAATCATATCAAATGTCCGTCACTCATCTCAACAATTTTCTTGATGTTTCGCGAGGAGGCCCTGCCGTGTTTCTGGAGCAAAACCTCCTACGGTTTCCGCAGGCCAAAACTGTTTCCAATGTGTACGGTACCGCAATGCATTCTGCACTTCAGTTTATGTATACCCACTTAAAACGCGAGACGGTGTTGCCTGAAACCGAGGATGTTTTGAAACATTTTGAGAAATCAATTCGCTCGGGAAACTTGCATCCAACAGATGAACAGGTTCAGATTGCTCGTGGCAGAAACCTACTTACACTATATATAGAAAAGAATAGCAACGAATTTAACATTTTGGATAAAGTTGAAGTGGATTTCAAACACCAGGGTGTGACACTGGGTGACGGAGAAAAGGGGAATCAGGTTTGTATCACGGGTAAAATAGATACCATGTCTATTCGGGGTGATACAATTTTTGTAACTGATTACAAAACCGGTAAACCGTTTGAATCGTGGGAGGGGGCGGATTCTCGCGAGAAAATAAAAATTATTTCAAACAAACGTCAGCTCATGTTCTACAAAATTTTGGTTGAGGGTTCAAGGGATTATTCTGAATATGTAGTAGAGCGGGGACAGTTGCAATTTCTCGAGCCAGTTCGAGGTGAGTTTCCTGCACTTGAATTACAGATTGATACACATGAAGTTGAAATTTTGAAACAACTGATTGAGGTTGTGTACTGCAAAATCGTCAACCTCGATTTCCCTGATATAACAAAATACAGTCCAGATTACGCGGGGTGTATGGCGTTTGCAGAGGATTTGTTAAGTGGGGTGATTTAAAATCACCCTAAAATTGCTCCTACTGCAACATCGCGTCAATGAGACTTTTCAAAGAGTCATATGACAGTGCGCCATCGATTGGAGTTTTCACGCCATCTCTCGTTACAAATATAGTATGTGGAGTTCCTTGTCCACCAGAGGCCATTGCGTCATCGTAGTCAGCTTGGATTTTGGACGCGTATTTTCCACTCGATAGGCAAGTATTAAATGCAGTTACATCTACACCAACAGTTTTTGCAAATACGGGAAGTAGTTTGGGATCGAGTGTATCGTTTGAATCAGTTTTACTATAAATCATATTGAGATATTGCCAGAATTTTTCAGGACCACCGAGTTCATTTACACATTCTGTTGCCTCAGCCTCTTTTGGTGCTCGCGAATGTAACTGTGCAATAGGAAAATGTCTGTAGACCCACGCAACTTTATTATCTTTTCCGTATTCAGCCATTATTCTCTGGAGAGACTCGTGGAATATTTTGCAGTACGGACATTCTGTATCTGAGTACTCGACAATAACCACACGAGCGTCTGGATTTCCACGTATATGATCGGTTGCAGAAACTGGTCGGAGAGAGTTAGTGCCCTGTGTGGTCGGTACAGTGTTTGATTTCTGCGCAAGGATTTTAGCAGTTCGTATATTTGAAAAGTATAGAGAACCCGCGATGAGACCCGCAGCTACAACAATAGCGAGTGGAATACCAACTTTATTTATATCCATGTGGTATAGTATATCGCATGACACACCTCGTCGCAATTATACTCGGTTTTGTGGAAGGGCTGACGGAGTTCATTCCTGTTTCCTCGTCGGGACATCTTGTTATTGCGCGGCAGCTCCTCGACGCAAATAATGCGGGTGGGCTCGCGTTTGATGCAGTACTACAACTTGCAACATCGTGTGCACTGCTCCTGTATTTTTGGCGAGATATTTGGCGATTAAAACAGACTGCATGGATGTGGATTTGTCGAAAACCAATTGAACAAAAAGAAAAAACACTTTTGTGCGCAATAATTCTCGGCACAATCCCTGCGGTTATTTTTGGGCTACTACTTGAAAAGAAAATGGATACTGTGTTTCGCAATGTCCATCTCATTGCACTCACCCTGGTTCTGGGAAGTGTTTTGTTTTGGTATGCACAGAGAAAATCAAAACAGTACGTAGAGAAAAAAGAACCGACACTCGGGCGGGGAATAGTGGTTGGATTTTTCCAATGCCTCGCCCTCGTTCCTGGCGTATCACGTTCGGGTGCGACAATTTCTGGGGGACTTATTTCTGGTTTGTCACAGGAGGAGGCTGTGCGGTTTAGTTTTCTCCTCTCACTGCCGATACTTTTTGGTGCAGGACTCAAGAAACTATTCGAAGTTCGCCACGAATTACTTTCAACCGGTTTTGGTTCCTCCCTCCTCCTTGGTTCTATTATGGCATTTATAACAGGCTACATTGCAATCCGATTTTTGATGAAATATCTCAAAACACACGATCTCACTGTATTCATATGGTATAGAATTATTTTAGCCATTGTTATTCTATCTTTATTTTAAGCCATATTTTAACTTTTCTAAAAAGAAAATTAAATTTTATGCAAAAAATGCTTGACTTTGTTTTTATACTGTGCTAGGATAATACACAGAAGTTAGCGCCTTTCAACAGCTCTCGTTGATTGGATCCCAGCCCTCACGGCCTAAAGGGACTAGCTTAATCCAACCGGTGTAAACAAGCGATCCGGGGAATATAAGAGAGACACTGGTTTTACAAGAGTAGAATCAGTGCAGATGCCAGCCGATGCAGAATCGGTTCTAGGAATAGGAAAGCTGTCGAGGGAGACGTGCGGTGTTGTAAGTTAACAGCCCGTCGCTACATCCGCCCAAGACCAAATAAACTTTCCTCATGTTCCAAAACTCACCTTTAGCGAGGGGAGAAGGATGTGCGGAGGTACCTCCGCTTTGCAGAAGCCGGTCCCGCGCCAAGATGGTGGGGCTATCGCAAGCCGGTGTACATTCCGGCGGCCATCGCGCCCGATTCGGGGCCGGCTCATTCGGTGCTGGGGGCGGATCAAAATTCGAGATCCGCCCACCAGATTCAAAACAGACAAAATGTGATATAATATGAGCTGCGGGGGTCGAGTACTACACTTTGATTTCTTCACCTCAGACAGGCGGACCACACGGCCCGCCTTTTCTATATCTAAAAATTTATTTTAACATTACCACTAAACAAATCTCGTTGACCAAAGACTTTTTCAGCGCATCACGGAATGAGTGAATACATGAGTGCGAGGAAAAATCCTACCAAGGATTTATTCCGGCGATGAAAAAGTCTTTGGGATAAAGAGATTTGTGCGGTCTAGAATAATGATTGCGTCTTTATCTCCGCCACTGGTTCCCAATGTTTCGTATCTAGTTTGATTTCTTTTGTAAACGGACCTTCTTTAAATATCAGCTTTTTGTTCTTGACCGCATACTCATACACATCTTTTGTTATTTTCACATCATCCTTGCAATACTTTATTATTTTCTCCACCTCACCACTACGCCACCAGGCGACTGCTTCGAGACCATTGCCACTTTTGTGTATTCCAAACGTACCCTCGGCAACTTGGTCGAGCTTCATACGCCTGCCGTACGAGTTTTTAATTTCTTTCAATATGTCCAGTGACCGGATTTTGGTCAGGTCTCCCATTCCAGCCTTTTTGTAATATTTATTCAGAAGAGGAATATCAAAATGATCGCCATTGTATGTAATGAGTAAGTCAGCCTTGGCGAGAAGTGTCCATAGTCGTGGAAAATCCTCCTGCAAAAACGAGTCGTACACATTTGTATCATAGTCATATGTACAAACTACAGAGATATCGAGGTCAACTGGATCGTTTGATCCCACATCCTGAAATATATTTTTTGTTTCAATATCAAATACAATTTTTTTCATTTGCAAATTGGTTTATTTTCGAATTATTCCCAATATTTCCTCGGCTTTCACTTTGACTTCCTCGCCGGTTGTCATATTTTTGAGTGGATACACACCTGTTGTGGCTTCGTTTTCGCCAATGCAGATAACAAATGGAATGGATTGTTTGTGCGCTATTTTGAGCTGGTCACCAATTTTTTTGCCAGATAGATCTACGGATACATTGAGAAATACAGATCGCAGTTGTGTGGCGAGCAGATTTGCGTTGTCTATAAATTCTGGACCAAGTATGCAAATGTGGATTTCTGTCGAGGATCTGTATTCCGGAAGAAGTTTGTGTGTTTCCATGAAATCCCTCGCAGTTACATCGCCCGCGCCAAACCCCACAGTGGGTATTTTCCGTGCACCAAATATATCGAGGAGGTCATCGTAGCGTCCACCACCGAACACAGATCGGTTGTTGTCAGGATGTGTATCGTGCACCTCGAACACAATACCAGTATAGTAGTCAAAACCTCGCATGATAGTCGGGTCAAATACCGCGTTCCCAATACCCAGTTTGGTTAACTTTTCGAGTACATCAATCAGGTTTTTTGAGTTTTTATTGTCTGGACCGAGTGTATCGAGTACGCGTTCGTTTGATGAGAGCGTGCGAATAAAATCAGATGATTTGCTACCAATGACATTTTGAATACCATCTGCAAATGCATCCTCAGAAATTTTATCTTTTTTGTCTATCAGTTTTGTAACTTTTTTTAACTCGTCATCGGTGAGTGAAAAATGTGCAAACAAGTCATTTATTATTTTCCGACTGTTAATGCGTATGACGAAATCAGACTCACGAGCTCCAAACATTTTCATAAGACTACTCGCAATAGAAATTATCTCGACATCTGCATCGTTTGACTCGACACCAAAAAGATCAGCGTTAAGCTGCCAGTGTTCACGCAGTCGTCCGCGTTGAGGTTTCTCGTAGCGAAACAGGTTCGGCATGGAAAACCATCGGAGTGGAAATGTAAGATCGCGTTCACGGCTTGCGACCATACGTGCAACAGTTGGAGTCATTTCAGGTCGCAATGTGACTTCACGGTCGCCACGATCGGTAAATGTGTATGTTTGTTCGTTTACTATTTCCTCGCCAGATTTTGCACGATAGAGCTCTGCGGGTTCCAAAATAGAGGCAGAGTATTCGACGTATCCGAAACTCTGTAAAGTTCGTCGCCAAATCATAAATATGTAGTTCTGAATGAACATGTCCTCGGGGTAGAAATCGCGGACGCCCTTGTAGCTGTCGGTACTCAGTTTTGATTTTTCACTCATAGTACGTATAGTGTATATAAAAAATGGACAAGAAACAAGAAATAAAAAATGAGCTACCAAAAGGCGTGCATGTGTTGTATAAAAAGCTGGGCGAAACGCCACTTGAATGCATAGAACGATTTAGAAATAAAAATCCAGAATTACAGGGTGTCAGTATAACGTATGCGGGGCGACTTGATCCGATGGCAGAGGGTCTTTTAATTGTATTGTCGGGTGATGCCGTGCATGAAAAGGAAAAATATCTAGGAATGTCGAAAACGTATTTTTGTGAGGTGTTGTGGGGAGTGGAAACAGATACGCTGGATGTTTTGGGACTTTTGGCAAGGGAAAATTCTCTTTCCTCATTGTTTTTAAAACACGGTGTCGCTCGGGGGCACTCGCCCGCCTCGCTCTCGGACCGTCGTCCTGCGTACGGTTTTAAAAACAATGAGTCAGAGAATTTTCCTAGTATTTCAAATCTACAAAACATCTTGAAAGCTTGTGGTGGGGGGAAAATGCAACAACAATATCCTGCTTACTCGTCAAAACCTGTAAATGGGACACCGTTGTTTCAGTGGGCGAGGGAGGGGATAATAAACGAGATTGAAATTCCAAGTCATGAGGTTGAATTGTTTGATACTAAGTTTGTTTCGAGGGGGGAAGTTTTGGGAAGTGAGTTGTTGGAGAAAATTAAGGAAAAAATTGGATTAGTAAAAGGGGATTTCAGGCAGGAGGAAATTGTAGCAGGTTGGGAAAAGTTTTTTGATCTGCAAAGTGAAAATAGTTTTGTGATTGATACAATTCAACTCACTGTTTCGAGTGGATTTTATGTACGGCAGTTTGTAGCTGACCTCGCTAGAGAGTTTGGCACAATAGCAACAACTTTTCATATCAAACGTACTCAAATCGGAGATTTCCACAGTGACTTGTAATTTTCTTGAAATAGGTGTTTAATAAAAAAGGAATAGTAGGTAAATCTCAGTCGGGAGTCTTAGGTGAAAAAATCCGAGTTTTACAAGATTCAGCTGGCACGGATGATTCGTGCCGAGTTGAAAGCCCGAAATCTGTCGCAGGATGTTATTGCGACCAGAGCAGGTCTTGATACCCAGATTGTTCTCAAGGTGGAGTCGGGATACGGAAAAATCGGGATCGGCTATCTGAATAGGATAGTTGATGAAGTGTTCACTCATAAACGGATTGGGGAGGCTCGCTCTCTCTTGCGCAAGATTACATTCGAACGTAGAGAGAACGCTCGGGAGGAGGTACGGAAAATACCTCATGCAACTTCACCCACAATTCGTCGGTTCCAACTTCAGAATCGAAAAGCAAGTTAGTCGCAAAATCCCCCAGCCGTGTGTGGCTGGGGGATTGATGTATATATTTACGCTTTTCGTGCCACTTCTTTTTTACGGAGTCGTACAGAGAGCGGAGTAATTTCAATGAATTCGTCGTCGGACATGATTTCCATTGCTCGTTCGATATCGAGTTTGATAGATGCTGCAAGGTACACGGAGTCGTCATTTCCAGACGAACGCATGTTGGAGAGTTGTTTTGCCTTGGTTGGGTTTACAAACAAATCCTCACCCTTTGATGCATTTCCGATCACCATACCTTTGTAGACTTCTACACCAGGAGAAATATAGAGAACTCCTCGCTGTTGTAGGTTGTCGAGCGCAAACGCGAGTGCCTTGCCTTGCTCCATTGATACCATTGCGCCTAGGTGAGTCCTGCGGATTTCGCCAACATATGGACGGAAACCGATAAATCGTGATGAGAAGATACCGAGGCCCTTTGTATCAATAATAAACTGGCCGCGATAGCCGAGAAGTCCGCGAGTCGGTGCCTCGAAAATAAGTCGCTGACCAGTACCGTCTTGTTTTACATTCATGAGGAGTGCACGTTTTTCTGTCAGACGACTGATTACTGAACTTGCAAACTCCTCGGGCACATCGATCACGACTTCCTCAAATGGTTCAACTTTTTCTCCATCAACTTCTTTGATAATTACGTGTGGCTGTGATACCTGGAGTTCAAATCCTTCGCGGCGCATGTTTTCAAGGAGGATCGCGATATGGAGTTCGCCACGACCATATACGATTACATCATCACCACCAGTGAAATCTACTTTCAGTCCCACGTTGACTTCGAGTTCCTTTTCAAGACGTTCTTTGATTTGACGGGATGTTACAAATTTACCTTCTCTTCCTGCAAATGGTGAACTGTTTACCATAAATTCGAGGGAAATTGTAGGTTCGTCAATGGTGATAGATGGAAGGGGCTCGAGTGTGCTATCTGTTGAAATCGTATCACCAATATAAATGTCAGGAATACCTGCAACCATGACGATGTCTCCAGCGGTTGCTTCTATTTCGTCTTTTTTACTCATACCCTCAAATGTAAATATTTTGGTCAGTTTGCCGGTGAATCGTTTACCGCTGGGTTCTGCAACGAAAACATTTGCATTGTTTTGTAATGTTCCGCGATAGATACGGCAAATCGCCATACGTCCGAGGAAGTTGTCGTACGCGAGGTTGAATACCTGGAGCTGTGCTGGTCCCTCTGGATGAGTGGACGCAGGTGGAACTTGCTCGAGTACCATGTCCAAAATCGGGTTTAGGTTTTTGGATTCATCTGTCAAATGTAGTTTGGCGATACCTTCGCGACCAATAGCATACAAATATGAAAAGTTCAGCTGTTCGTCGTTTGCGCCGAGATCCATGAAAAGCTCGAGCACCATTTCGTGTACTGCCTCGGGTCGTGCTGCTGGTTTGTCAATTTTGTTTATAATAACGATAGGTTTGAGTCCTAGTTCGAGAGATTTTTTGAGCACAAATCGTGTCTGTGGCATTGGACCTTCCTGCGCATCCACTACGAGTAGCACTGTGTCGATAGAACGGAGTACGCGCTCAACCTCAGAACCAAAGTCGGAGTGACCTGGAGTGTCCACAATGTTTATTTTTGTGCTCTTATAAAACAGTGAAGTATTTTTGGCATAAATAGTAATACCACGCTCCTTTTCGAGTGTGTTTGAGTCCATACTTGCCCCCTCCTCTGTCATGCCGTTTTGGCGAAGCAGTGCGTCTGTAAGGGTGGTTTTGCCGTGGTCCACGTGCGCGATAATAGCAATGTTGCGAATTTCCATGTGACTAAAGTATTAAAAAGTGATATTAAGCCACAATTAAAGCATAAAAAGGGGATTAAAGTCAAATAATGGGGATATGAAGGGTGCAGAGACTTTTTTCCTTGCTATACTATATATATGGATCTCTCTTTTATGAAACTCTCTTTGCCATCATTCATTCATCTGAGCAGTTCTTTGTTTGTAAATACTCCAGTTCTTCTCATTATTTTAGGATTATTTTTTGCGGGATATGCGGTCATAACGAGCGTACTCATGTATCACTGGAACACATATGGTATGGGGGCATCTGGAGTACATGTGGCGCGTGTGGTATTTCTCTGTGGCTCAGCATTTCTATTTATTATCGCAGGTCTCAGTATCTTTTATTTTTAATACCATGGTGTCTTACGAAAATTTACATTTGGATGAGGGGGAGCACGTACTCATTGAAGTTCGCAAACATTGGTTCCTGTTTGCAATACAGGCATTCGGTCTACTCATTGGAGGTTTTGCACCATTTATTTTTTTGACTGCGGTGAATGTTTTTATTCCGGAACTCGTACATTCGATTTTACTTCCTGGAAATACATCTGCACTCTTTTTATTCTTCTATTCACTGTGGTTGTTGTTTCTGTGGATTTCATTTTTTGTCGAATGGACCAAATACTATCTCGATGTCTGGTATGTAACAGAAAAGAGAATAATAGACGTACAGCAGAAACGTATTTTTGATCGCGAGATTTCAAATATTCGATTTGATAAAGTCGAGGATATTACTGTGGAGATTGCTGGGTTTCTCTCTACATATCTTGATTTTGGTACGATCAAAGTGCAAACAGCAGGTGAGATTGATTCTGATTTTACAATGACTATGGTTCGAAACCCAAACCAAGTGCGAGATATTATATTTAATCAGCATAATGAAATCGGAGATGTACCGATAAAACCTACTACACATACTTCATAAAACTCAAAATATCAAAATATATTGTCTATTCCTGTTAGTATTGATTGACTAAACCTTTAATATAATTTCTGTTTTTCTAAATGTTGATAAAGTGAATATTTTTTCTGTGTTATTTGGTATAATAATGCCGTAATTAATATGATAAAGATAAAAAAACATTGAGAGTAGTTAATTTATAAAAAACATGCAGATACAAACAAAAAAAATATTTCAAAACATTTTCGTAGTGATGAAACCTTACACACTCCCTTTTGCTCTCATTATTTTTCTTTGTTTTGGTTCCGTTGCCCTAGCGTCTGTCACTATTAGTAATACTGGTATTACTGGTGACTCAGCATTTACGAGTATATCTGGTGCTGCAAACACATCATTGGATGTCGGATCAGGAAAAACACTTTCTCTTCAAACAACTAACAATGGTCCTATTGCCACAGGTAGTGGGCTTTTTTCAGCAGGAGGAAATTTAACAGTTTCTAGTCTCGCTTCAACCACGAATTTAATTGTGAGTGGTATCGCGAGTACAACCCAATTGGTTATTTCTGGTATTGCAAGTGGAATTCAGTGCCTCCATGTGTCTGCGACAGGACAAGTGAGTGGTACGGGATCTGATTGTGGCAGTGGTTCAGGATCAAGCGGCGCAACCGCTACCACTACTTGGGCTCTCACTTCAGCAACAACGATTGTAAATGTCGCATCATCTACCGCTCCATCTGTGGGTCAAGTTTTGACAGCAGTTGATTCCACACATGCGACGTGGCAGACTCCAAGTACTGGGGGAACTGTAACTACCACGGGTACTATGACTTCTACAGCTTTGGTCACAAGTGCTGGATCAAACGTAATTCAAAATCCTTCTTCGACTGCTACGCTAGATACTAGTGGTAACCTAAGCACTCCGGGATACGTTGCGGCTGGAGTCGGTGGAACTGCTGCAGGTGCATTTCAGCTGGGACAAGGTACAGCTCCAAGCCTCGGTACAACAGCAATAACTATTCACGCTCCTACATCTGTTACTTCATATAGAGTGGTGTTGCCTGGCACTTCTTCTAGTGGGTTTTTATTCGGTACAAATTCTTCAAACGTTAACACACTCAGTTTTTTGAGTAATATTCCAGTTGCAAATCTAAATAGTGGTACAGATGCTTCAGCTTCAACATTTTGGAGAGGAGATGGAGTTTGGGCTGTACCAAGTGCCGGATCAAGCGGTGCAACAGCAACCACTACTTGGGCACTTTCTTCAGCAACAACGATTGTAAATGTCGCATCATCTACCGCTCCATCTGTGGGTCAAGTTTTGACAGCAGTTGATTCCACACATGCGACGTGGCAGACGTTAGGTACGGGGGGAACTGTTACTTCTAGCGGTAGTCCATTGATTCACCAGATTCCTGTGTGGACTACTTCAACAGATATTAAGGGTATAGCAGTAGGAACCAACAACCAAGTACTTCATGGAAGTACAGGGGCAGATCCATCATTCAGCGCTATTGTACAAGCTGATTTACCAACAACAACTATTGCACAAAAGTTTTTTGGCACTAGCGCACCTGGTTCAGTATCTGGAAATCTTCCAGGAGACTTTTATACTGATACTACTAACCATCATCAATACGTTTGTAATGCACCTTCAGGCACAGCTACTCCAGCGTGTACTTCAGTAGCAACAGCAGAGTGGTTGCAGATTGATGGAGGGGCTGGTGGTAGTGGTCTTGCTGATCCAAGTGGAAATGGAATTGTAGTTAGAACAGCATCAAATACCACAACAAATAGAACTATTACTGGCACATCAAACCAAGTTGGAGTAACTAACGGCGATGGTACAAGTGGAAATCCTACTATATCTTTAACCAATACCGCAGTAACTCCAGGGAGTTACACAAATGCTAATATCACTGTAGATCAACAAGGACGACTAACTGCAGCTGCAAATGGAAGTGCAGGGGGAGGAGGCTGCACACTTTTAGGTGCTACGGGACAGTATATGCAAGTTGCGCATCCTATTGCACCATGGCCATATAACAACTACTCACAAGATAACGCAACAAGTCCAAGTAACTCTGGAGCAAACGGTACAATTTTATATCACGTATTTATTCCGTGTGCTTTCACTCCAGATAAGATTGCGGTTAAACTCACAACTGGTGGTAGTGCTGGGTGCAAAATGGAAGTTGGTATTTATGATGACACAAAGACTCTTGTGATTCGCTCTGGTGTTTTGACTGATGCCACTACAGTTGCTTGTAACTCGGGTGGAACCAAAATACTTACTAGTGCAACAACTCCCGCAGCTACCGGTCTAGGAACACTGTATCCCGCGGGTTGGTATTGGGTGGGAAGTACAAGTAATGAAACTACAATTCGAGTAGTTGGATTTATCGGTACAGATGCAAACTTTTTTATGGTTCAGGATACAATAACTGGTGGTATCGGCGGTGCGTTGAGTGGTGCTCAGGCAACAACAAATGGTACACTGAATTCTAGCTTTGCAACAAGTTCTGGTTTCTCAGCAGCAGCTCGACCATCAACTGGATTTCCCGAAGTTCTACTTGCAAAATAATAATGATCTAAGGGTCTACGCTTAATAATTTAGAAAGAAATAGTTGCAGTATATGAAAAATTCATCCCTCATCAGTTTAGGCATTCTAGGTCTAGTTCTATTTATTCTACCTCATATTGTTCAGGCCAGCGGAACATCGTTATCCCTCAACACATGGGTTAAAGCAAGTCCTTCTGGACCACCACCCATGAGTCTCGGATATGACAAAACAATATATGTTGATAGTCTTGGTGTTCACTGTATTAGAGGAGGATATCACCAACCAATCGGATCAGAGCCAGATCAGGCGCTGGCATGTTATTCATATACAGAAAATCGCTGGTTTATTCTTCAAAACTCAGGTATTTGGCAGTCAACCCATAATGGACAAGGTGGTCACGTAAACGGTGTGGTCGCATACATGAGCGACTATGATGCACTAGCTTTTCAAACTGACGGTAGTGATAACCAGGTGGATGCATCGTACACTATGCAATTTTGGTGGTTTGACTTTGCAGGTTTAACTGGACAGAACCGTGCGGTTTCAAATCATTTTTGGTTGGGAGCAGGAACACCAAATGGTGCAGCAGCATACGATCCAATAAATCATAAATTAGTTATGCATCCAGGTAATGATGGCTCATATAAGGCAATGTCGGTATATAGTCCATCCACAGGAACGGTGAGTTCGCAGACTGTCACAGGAACTGCACCAGCTAACCCAGGTCTCGATAACCTCTCGATGGTTTTCAATCCGGATGATGGATTAATTTATGTATATGGTGGAGGCAGTGCTGATATATATACTATTAATGCGGCTACAAATGTGTGGGCAAAACTTACAACTACTTGTACTGGTGCCGATTGTTCCGGTGCGGCTCCAGCTGCACGACGTGCAGCTGGTTTTGCGTATTCTACTACCGATCATGTGTTTCTTATGATGGGTGGTGTAACTGGAAATATATGTTCAGGTACTGCTCGCACAGAGACATGGAAGTTTGACCCAGTGACTCTCGTGTGGACGGAACTTTCACCATCTGGTACATATCTCAATGATAACTGTAATTCTCTTAGTTGGGATCGGCTAACGTACGATGCAACATCAAATGTGTTTGTGTATGTATCAAGAGGAGGTTCATCTAACTATGCCGATGGTACATGGACAAATTATCCTGTGGGCGTCTATCTGTATGCACTTTCGACACCACTAAATTATGGACGTTCGACTCCAACTCGTCTTCCAACATCAGGGGGCTTGAATCGACTTGCCCCAAACACCACAACTGTTCAGTCATGGGCATATGATCCTTCTTTGGCTGTAAATGGTACTACAGTCTACACTGGATGGTTGGAATCAAGTTCTCCATTTGATCAGTCGAATTGTGGAATTGGACAACACACGTATATTCAAAGTAGTCCAAATTCTGGGACATGGACATTGTTACCATCTGCAAGTGCGTGTACAGCAATGGATCCAGAGCCAACTGGGTTGGCTGGTTATACAATTGGATCTCATTTGAAACTAGCTTTCATTAATAGTACTTTATATGCTGCACAAGAAAAATCTAGTCAATCTGTGTTACGAAGTGCTGCGTGGGTGAAAACATGGACAGGAAGTACATATGCGAATGCAGGGAGACTGGGCACAGCTAACACATCGGGTACAGCTGTCACTGCAACATCAGGAGATTTTAACGGATTGCCAACTGCAAGTGGTGGTACAATCATTATTAATGGTACACAGTATACAGTAAGTAGTATTACAGATTCAACACATTTGACACTTTCATCATCTGCGGGTATACAAACCGGTATATCTTGGTCTACCGGACAAGTTGGTTGTTTCAATGCACGTTGTTCAAACGTCCTTACACAATATCCAGTATCTCTGATTGCTGCAGGAACTACTCCAACAATCGCTCTTATTGAAAATGCACATAGTCCAGTTTCTGGCATACCGGAGTATTATGTCTATGTTGCACAATTTGATGGTGCCCGATGGAATGACCTTGGTGGAGTGAAACTCAATATCAATGGTAGTGGCACAAAAGCACTATCTGCTTCGATTGCAAGTGATGGGACTGCTAATGGACTTGCTGCATGTTGGTCCGAAGAGGTGCTGAGCGCTCGCATTACTACATCTGTTACTGGACAAATCCAATGCAAGACATGGAACGGAACCACGTGGACACGATGGGGATCATCATCATTAAATCAGAGTACGTCTGCATGGGCACATGATCCAGTTCTTACCTACAAGGGAGGATTGTACTATCTAGCGTGGACAGAACGCGCGTCGAACGGAGTAAACAAACTATACGTTTGTGAGTGGAATGGAACAAGTTGTTCTTTGCTCGGTGGAGGAACTCTCAATATAAACACATCAACGGGATGGGCAGATCACCCTTCTATCACCACTGATGGTACAGATATCTATGTAGCATGGGAAGAACAGTCATCATTGGGACAACATTCCTTAGGACATGTTAAAAAATGGAATGGATCTTCTTGGTCAACCATAGGTGGTGCAATAGCTGCAGATACAATAAATGGAAGTATTGAGGGAATAGAGTTATCACTTGTAAGTGGATCCCCCACAGTAATTTTTAGTGAGATGCAATACGGTTCAATGCGACAGGCGTATGTAAAACAATGGAATGGAGCATCATGGGGAGAGCTAGGAGCACCTATAGCTAGTGGAGGCTTTACAAGTTTAATGTTTGGTTTAGTGAAATTAATTGGAAAAGCGTTACTTATAAATTAAATTTTTACATCTCCGAGAGCTATGTCGATTTGATAAAGTCGAGGATATTACTGTGGAGATTGCTGGGTTTCTCTCTACATATCTTGATTTTGGTACGATCAAAGTGCAAACAGCAGGTGAGATTGATTCTGATTTTACAATGACTATGGTTCGAAACCCAAACCAAGTGCGAGATATTATATTTAATCAGCATAATGAAATCGGAGATGTACCGATACGACACGCGGTAGCGAATACGCCTTAAGACAAAACTCAGTTTGTGTACAGATAATTAATTGACAAATTGGTAGCATGGTTGCTGGTTGTGAATATGTTGATAAAAATAATAATTATTTTTGGTGTGCGTGTTATACTATGTGAATGTTGTGTAACACACAAAAAAATTATTCCAAATAAAATAAAACAAACACACGCATGGAAAAACAAAAAAAAATCAAACACACTCTGGATAGGGTGTTACCTCTCATAATTTCCTTTGTACTTATTATTTTTCTTTGTTTCGGTTCTATAGCACTAGCTTCTGTTACTATTAGTGGTAGTGCTATCACCGGTGACTCCTCATTTACTTCTATTGCAGGAGCAGCAAATACAACTATTGATGTTGGATCAACACGGACACTCTCTCTTCAAACTACAAACAATGCCCCCATCACAACTGGAAGCGGACTTTTTACGATCGGAGGAAATTTAACAGTTTCTAGTCTCGCTTCAACCACGAATTTAATTGTGAGTGGTATCGCGAGTACAACCCAATTGGTTATTTCTGGTATTGCAAGTGGAATTCAGTGCCTCCATGTGTCTGCGACAGGACAAGTGACTGGTACAGGATCGGATTGTGGTACTGGTTCGGGAGCAAGTGGTGCAACAGCAACTACAACCTGGGCTCTCACTTCCGCAACAACAGTGGTGAATGTTGCCTCATCTACAGCTCCTAGCACAGGACAAATCCTCACGGCGGTGGACTCTACACATGCAATATGGCAGACTCCAAGTCTAAGCGGCGCAACCGCTACCACAACATGGGCTCTCACTTCAGCAACAACGATTGTAAATGTCGCATCATCTACCGCTCCATCTGTGGGTCAAGTTTTGACAGCAGTTGATTCCACACATGCGACGTGGCAGACTCCAAGTACTGGGGGAACTGTAACTACCACGGGTACTATGACTTCTACAGCTTTGGTCACAAGTGCTGGATCAAACGTAATTCAAAATCCTTCTTCGACTGCTACGCTAGATACTAGTGGTAACCTGAGCACTCCGGGATCTGTTTCAACCGGGGCTGGAGGAAGTAATGCTGGGGCACTACAACTTACTCAAGGTACGGCTCCGAGTAGTGGTACTACTGCCGTAACGATACATGCTCCGACATCAGTTACATCATATAGAATGGTTTTACCAGGAGCTTCTGCAACCGGTTTTTTGCTTGGAACGGATTCTTCAAATGTTAATACTCTATCTTTTGTTGGTTCTAGTGGAACGGGCAGTGTATGTTTAACTACATCTTGTTCAATGACTACTCCAATCCTTGGAACTCCAACGAGTGCAACACTTACTAATGCTACAGGGTTACCACTTTCTACTGGTGTTACCGGAAACTTACCAGTTGCAAACTTAAACAGTGGTACTAGTGCTTCAGCTACAACTTTCTGGAGAGGTGATGGGACGTGGGCGACGCCGAGCGGAAGTGGAGGAGGAATTTCTGATCCAGGAGGAAATGGTGTGGTAGTTAGGACCGCTTTAAACACAACTATAAATAGAACAATCACAGCGGGTACCGGTGTAACTGTTACCAATGGTGATGGAATATCAGGAAATCCGACTATAGGTATTACAGCGAGTAGTGTTACTTCTACTCAATTGGCAGCAGTAAATACTCGTCACGTCTGTGATATAGGAGTAGGTGACACATCTGGAAGTGCTATCACAAATGCTCAACTTGGTCCTCAAAAAAGAATGTGTTTTATCCCTGCTGCGGCAACTCTAATCGAAGTGGATGTGTCAGCAGATGCTGGGACACCAAACGTGATTCTAGGTCGCAACGTAGCTGGTACACTAGTAAATGTTCTTTCATCAGCGCTTGCAACAGCAGCATCAGGAGGTATTGCTTGTTCTAACACGGGTGGTACTACAGGCATTGATGGAGCCACAACATGTTCTGCTACTTTACAAAACACCACGTTAGCTGCGGGGTCATATTTGGAACTGGTGAGTGGTACTGCGGGTGGTACGGCCAAATTAATGACTATTCATGCGGTTTACACGATAAATTAATATGACCAAAAAATTATCAAGCGCGATATTGTTGATAGCTGTCATACTGCTATTTCCAGGTTCATCTTTTGCAATGATCCGTATTCCTGGACCTGGAGGTGCGCCGGCGTCAGGTGGAGGGGGTGGTGGTCCTACTCTCGTGGCTGCGGGATCGGGCCAAACTGTTCTTGATGCACAAACTTCGGCAACTATAACAGTGAATACCACTGGCGTTGACTTTATGCTCTCTGTGGCGGATTCAGCGGGAATTACCCCCAGTGTAGATACTGGGGGAACTCAAGGGGTAACATGGGGCACCAATACTATTGGTCCTCAAACCGGTGTTGGAGGTAGCGGTTTCACTGGGTCATACATCCATACACCAACGGTTAGTGCATCATATGCAGTTAAATGGAATTTGCGGTTTGGTCATTCCGCTGTATTGTCGTTCTCAGGTTTCTCTACTGGTACGTATGATACCGGCAAATTAGTATTGAATTCAAACGCCTCAGCGAGTAGTATTTCTCCAGGTACGCTTACTCCCTCCACAAACGGTAGTATTATTGTGACGGATCTTTATACCGGTGGCTCAAATGTGACCATTGATGCTCCTTCAGGATTTACCATTGTTTCTGATCTCAACTCGGCCTCAAGTGGACGTCATGTGGTGGCATGGAAGTATCAGGCTACTGCCGCTGCTGTTACACCGACATGGAGCCAAACAGGAAGCACTTTCATGGGTTCTACGATGATAGTCTTCAAACCATAACAACATAATGATAAAAAAATTATTATTTATAATTTTCATTACTCTCGCTTATTTTCACGCTTATTCTCACGTGTCTGCACTGGGATGGACGCAATTAACGGGTACGGCACTCGTTCCAAGCGGACTATGTCCCTCGGGAACATCTGGTGATTGTAGTGCAGTGATTGAGGCATGGTCAGGAGGTGTTGCTGATACTTTGCGCAATCGCTTGATTTTCTATGGAGGAGGTCATGGTGATTACAATGGTAACGAGGTATACGCGATCTATCCAGCGGGCACAACGCCAGTAGGAATAGCGTGTAGTTCTGGTACTGCACCTGCAATCTGTCGAATTAAAGACCGTAGTGCCAGTCTTCAATCCGTAAGTGCTCCGTCATGTTCTCTCACTGCAGATGGAACAAATATGAATTCGAGGCACACATATGCTAGTCCATCCTATTTGAGTGGTCTTGATTTGCTGTATACGATGGGAGGATCAATTACCTGTGCAACGGGAGCGCATTTTGGCGATACCTGGACATTGGATCTGGCAAATATAACAAACAACTGGATTGCAAAAGATCCGGCCAACGGTTCAGGCACCAAGCCCCGCGATATTTGTAGTGGTTGTGGTAGTTCAGGACAGGGTCCCTGGGTTTATGCAGTGTGGGACTCTGCTCGTCAACTTGTGTTTACCCAGAGTGGCTTGTACCCGTCCCAGGCAGGTGCGTACCTGTGGTCTTGGGTACCCTCGACAAATACGTACGCAGTAACAACCGCCAATGCGTTGGTTTCAACCTATGCATCCTGGGTCATAGATCCACTGCGTCATCGACTCTACATAATCGGTCCCGATGATTGTTGTAGTGGGGGTGGTCCTGTCAGTCAAATGGGTACGGCACGTATTTCCTATATCGATATTTCGAGCGGAGGATCGTATGCAAACACTATAGTGAATCTGTCTGGAGCAGGATGTAACGGACTTGCGGGCGCTCCTGCTCCCGGAGTGGCCTACGATTCCGCTATTGATAGGATTGTTGGGTGGCCAAACTTTGGTAACACGGTATACTTATTCGATCCAGCAACTGGGACCTGCACCACCCAAACATTCTCAGGTGGTCCACCGGACTCTCGTAATGCAAGTAACTCCGTGTCTACGACCGGTACATTTGGTAGATTCCAGTATTTCCCATCACTCGATACCTTTGTTGTGGTTAATGATGGTAGTACTGACGCGTATGCACTGAGTATCGCAACTCCCGTAGCTACGGTATTAACTGGTTCAGCAAAATTACAAGGTAATGCAAAACTTTCAAATTAGGTAATGCAAAATTTTAAAAGTGATCCTTACAAATTATGAATAAAAAATTTTACATCATTCTCATACTCCTATGTGTATCCGGCTGGGGAACAAGGACTGCTTTTGCATCTCCTGTTACATTTAGTAGTGACACCACTCTCGCACTCTCATCTCCAGCAATAAACTTAACAGCTGTTGCCGGTTCTGTTGCAGATCAAATTGTAGTGAATGCAGGTACATTGGTCGTCAGCATGTCAAATACTACTGGTGGAACATTTGTCTTTACATCTCCGAGAGCTATGTCAGTTGGTACAAGTGGAAGCGGTGGAACAGTACAGCAAACATGTTCTGGTGGTATTGAAACGGTGACAATAACTCAATTGAGCAGTTCAGAAGTCTTTACCTTTACACCAACTGGTTCTGCATGTTCTGGTACACCAGATGCTCCAACTATAGGTGTTGCGACTGCGGGTAATGCCCAAGCGACAGTCACATATACTGCGCCGGTATCAAATGGTGGATCATCGATACTGTATTATATGGCAGTTTCTAGTCCAGGAAACATTATGAGTGCAACCACGAGTGCGACTTCAGTTGTTGTTACTGGTTTAACAAACGGAACCCCATACACTTTTACAGTAACTGCTACAAATGCAAATGGAACCTCGACCCCTTCTAGCTCTTCAAATTCTATTTCACCTACAGATGGCATCCCAATTCTTTCTTCTATATCATCTGGAAGTCCGGGTGCTACTTCGGCAACAATTACATGGGTGACTGATTTAGCTTCTAATTCTCAGGTTGAATATGGTTTAAGTAGTGTATACACCGCTTCGTCTACTCTGGATTCAACATTGACTACATCTCACTCTGTTGTTCTGTCTGGTTTATCACAAGCTACGACATATCATTATAGGGTGATGAGTTCAAATGGTGTGGCTACAACATCGGTAGATTATACCTTTACAACTACTACACAGTCTTCAGGCGGTTCATCTGGAGGAGGAGGTGGCGGGGGTGGCGGCGGCTCGTATGTAGCTCCAAATGTAAATATCAGCAACTTTAAATCATCCTCGCTTAACTCAGGAGTGTATCTGACCTGGACCAATCCGACAGATCCTTCTTTTCTGAAAACAGTGATTATGAGAAAACTGGGCAGTTTTTCTACCAGTACGACAGACGGAGTAAGTATTTTTGAAGGTACTGCCGGTTTTTACATCGATTCAAATCTGGTAAATGGTGTAACATATTACTATACTGCATTTTCTGTAACACCGTCAGGGGTAAATACAGCGGTCAGATCCACCATTCAAGGAACGCCATTAGGAAATTCTTTGACTCCTAGTGTTCCCATAACTACTCCAACCATTCCGCCTGTCTCAAATCCAGTTGGAACTACTGGATCAGGATCCAACGCATCATTATTGCCACGTGTATTATCTCTATCTCTATCGGGTGATGATGTAGTATGGTTGCAAAAATTCTTGATTACTAATGGGTATCTTGCATCGGGATACGCTACTGGCTATTTTGGATCATTGACAGAGAAAGCGGTTCAGAAGTTTCAATCTGCAGTAGGAATATTGTCACAAGGTAGTTCTCGTACAAATGGGTATGGAATAGTGGGGATAAAAACAAGACTCGCAATACTGGCTCGTGTAACAGGTTCAAGTGGAACTCAGACTACACCCCAAACTACACCTCAAGCAACGAATCAATTTACTCGAAATTTGTCACTGTACATGAAAGGAAATGACGTCAAATTACTCCAGATATTCTTGCAATCCAAAGGCTATTTACCATCTACTCTCGTTCCAACTACTTTGTTTGGAAATATGACGTATAGTGCACTTGTTAAATATCAAAAAGATATGGGTATTTCTCCGGCTTCTGGCTATTTTGGACCACTCACTCGAAAAGTAGTGAATCAGTAATATAAATAATTGCATCGAAAAATATACAATGATACACTTCTTACGTTCAGATCTATTATAAGACGTAAGAAAAATAAAAATGCAGAAATCAAAAAAAGTTACCAAGAAAATTGTCGGTACATCAGGCAAGAAAATTGTAAAAGTTGTGGGGCGAGAAATAATTGATTCGCGCGGGAACCCGACTGTGGAGGCGGATGTGCATCTTGCCGATGGCTCTATGGGACGAGCCAGTGTACCCTCTGGTGCATCTACAGGCAGTCACGAGGCAGTAGAGCTTCGAGATGGCAATGAAAAAGGAAAGCCAAAACGATACGGTGGCAAGGGTGTACAACGGGCGGTTGCAAATATCAATGGTCCAATATTTAAGCATCTCAAGGGTAAAGAGTGGACACAAAATACACTCGATAATGCACTCATTGTTCTCGATGGAACAGAGAACAAGGGTGTGCTCGGTGCAAATGCGATACTCGGCGTATCCATGGCGTTTGCAAAGGCAGTGGCGCAGTCACAAAAGAAAACTCTGTACGGATATTTCAAAACGATTAGTAAAACTACATCTACATATTTACCTACACCGATGATGAATATTCTAAATGGTGGTAAACATGCAGAAAACTCAACAGATATTCAGGAATTCATGATTGTACCTGTGGGTGCAAAATCATTTGCAGAGGCACTTCGATACGGTACAGAAGTATTTCACGAACTCAAGAAAATATTGAAATCTCGAAATCTGAATACGTCTGTGGGGGACGAGGGTGGATATGCACCATCTCTTCCGTCCAACACTGCGGCAATCGAGATTATTTTGGAGGCAATTGTAAACGCCGGATACAAGCCGGGCAAGGATATTTCTATTGCTATCGATGCAGCAGCAAGTGAATTGTACAAGGATGGTATGTATCACCTCGACACAGAAGGTAAAAAACTGACAAGTAGTGAAATGGTAGCGTTTTACGCTGACTGGGTTAGTAGATTTCCGATTGTTTCAATCGAGGATGGACTCGCAGAGGATGACTGGGAAGGTTGGAAACTCATGACTGCAAAACTGGGCAAGAAAATTCAGATTGTCGGCGATGATTTGTTTGTAACAAATATTCAGCGACTTCGCATGGGTATTGAACAGAAAGCAGGGAATTCGATTCTGATCAAACTGAATCAAATCGGTACCGTCTCTGAAACAATTGATGCAATCCACATGGCTCACAAGGCGGGAATGACAGCGGTCGTGTCACACAGATCAGGAGAGACAGAGGATTCAACTATTGCGGACTTTGTAGTGGGACTGGGTGCAGGACAAATCAAAACTGGATCACTCTGCCGTAGTGAACGCACCGCAAAATACAATCAACTACTACGTATCGAGGAGGAGATGGGAAAGAAAGCCGTGTATTTGGGAGGCAAGGTATTTAAATAAATTTAAATAGAAAAGGGTGGTCGTGAGGCCACCCTTTTACGATACTAATACTAAATTGACGGTAAGTGAGTTTCGTATTAAGATTCTAGGGGAGGGACTAATGTCTACTGTTCTATCAATCATTGCTCGTCCAGGGACCGGTAAAACAACCCAGATGGAATTTTTGGAAAATCTGGGGTTTCATCCTTTGGTAATGAGTCGACTTCTGGTATTGGCTGGCTATAATATCGCTCCAGGCAAGTTGCTTTCTGATGAGGTGGCAAATAGCGTAATACTACGTGATTTTCACCCATTGCTGAGCCGACGGGAACGCCTTATTCTCTTGGATGGGTTTCCCAGGACAGTAGGGCAACTTATGTTTGGAGAAAGACTAGTCAGGTCATATAATGGGGATAAAATCCTATATTTGTACCTGAATATCTCTCAAGAAGAGGCACTGGAGAGACTACGAGAAAGAGTGAGAAGGACTCCTCCGGAGCAACTCAGGCCTGACGATAATGAGAAGGTCTTCATTGAACGATTCTCGGAGTTTGATAAAAAAACTAGTGCCGTCATCGAGACCCTGCGGCGAGACAAGGGAGAACTCGGATCTTTCATCGAGATTAATGCCTCGGCGGGGAAGATGCAGGTATTTGAGGAGATTGTCCGTAGTCTCGCAGATCATGTTTGTGTGTAGTTTGGGTTTCGGGTGGGCCTCCGGGCCCGCTTTTTTAATTCAGAATTCTCGGCTCCCTACAGGAGCAGTACACCTTGTCGACCTTTTCGTTCGTAATACTCCGAAAAGTTCTGGCAAGGTCTTGCGCCTGGGTCCCTGGCCCAGGCTCACCTCCGGGCCCGCTTTTTTTATTCAACTATTCACATGAAGAGCATTGCGTATTTTCATCTTTGGCTTCATAATTAATCCAGGTTTATTATTATTTAATTTTTTCAATATGAAGGCACTTCACATGATTGCATTTATTTTACTCGTTGTCGGTGGACTCAACTGGCTACTCGTTGCATTTGGGTACAACCTTGTTGACTCAATTTTCGGTATGGGTTCAATGATTGCAAAAATTATCTACATTCTCGTAGGTCTTTCAGCCATCCTTGAGGCAGTTACACACAAAAGTAACTGTATGTGTTGCGAGGCAAAGCCAACAACAATGTAATCACTCAAATATTTTGATAATAAAAACACCGAGAAATTCGGTGTTTTTATTATTCCTCTGCATCCAATAATTTTTTAATACTATCACTCATCTTGTTTACCTCGTCTATAATAGTTGATAATTTTTGTTTCGTATTGTCATCTAATGCGTTATTACATAGTGCAATCTCGCTATTTATTTTGATTACGGATAGGGGAGTACGCAAATCATGTGCAATTTTGTGAATAAAATTTTTTCTTTGTTGTTTTTCGAAAAAAATCATGTTTCTGAGTTTATGTTTTAAGCCTGTACCCAACTCCGCGAATTGTTTCTACGAGATCTTTGATTCCATACGATGCAAGTTTTTTTCTTAGGTTTTTAATATGAACATCTACAACATTCGTAAATGAAATAAAGTTGAAATCCCACAAATGACTCAGGAGTTCCTCACGGTTTATCACTCTATTTGGATTTCTCATAAAATACTCCAACAGAACAAACTCCTTTAGGGTGAGTGCTAATACGATGTCACCTTTTTTTACAACGTGTTTAGCCGGGTCTAGTTCCATGCCTTGGGCCTTGAGAATAGTTGGTACCATTTCTGTGGGGCGGCGCGAGAGTGCCATAATTCGTGCACACAATTCATCAAAGGAAAATGGTTTAATAATATAATCATCTGCACCTGCAAGAAGAAGATCCACTTTGTTTTGAACATCACTATTTGCAGTTAGAATGAGAATCGGTGTGGTAATTTTATCTTTTCTGAGAGCCTTACAAATTTCTTGTCCATCCATACCCGGCAATGTGAGGTCAAGCACAATAATATCGTAATCACTGTGATTTAGTCGGATACGATCATAGGCTTTTTGACCATCGTGTATAATATCAACCGCATACCCTTTTTGGGTTAGTCCCTGGGCCAGAGCAGTTGCTAAATTTTTTTCATCTTCAACGAGAATAATTCTCATAAATTAATTTATTTTAGAATAAGATTTACAATAACTATTGAATTAAGTATACCAAGAATTCAGTTTGTGCAATCCCTCAGTACTATATTTAGTATTTCATATTCAACATGAAAAAATCATGAACTCTATGTATATACAGTTATGCCCCGCGATAGGCGAGGCATAACTACGGTATTACTATCGTACTGTAACACTATTTGGCCATGTTACAGACACATTACCATTTGCATCAACGGCTTCTACCATAAAGTAGTAGAACTGCGCGGTATTTGCATTAACATTGGAAATAGTGAGGGATTTTGCGGTTGTGAGATTTGAATCCGCTAGTACATTGCCACTAATAAATGGCTCTGATGTTGGACTCGTATTTTCTGAGAATATAAGTGGAGTATTACTGTAGAATAGTTTTGCACGAGCGAGTTTGTCTGTGCTCCAAGAAACAGTAATCGCTCCTGTTGTCGTTGCATTACTTGCTGTAGTAGTGCTTATACCTACACTGTATATGAACGGTGCACTGGCGCCACTTGTTGTTCCTCCATTATCCTGACCATATCCTCCATTTAGAATGAGCTCGTTTATTTTTCCACGAGTTATCGGGCCTACTCGTCCCACTACATCTATACCATATTTAGCTTGGAATCTACTTACTGCAGCTGCGGTAAGTGTTCCGTAATATCCAGTCACGAGACCACTTGGATAAATACTTGAATCTTGTGCTAAAAATGTTTGAAGGGTGGTTACATCACTGCCTTGCGAGCCCTGACTGAGGCTTGCCGAGATTGTAGACAATGCAAACGCCTTACCAGAAAATGCTGGCATGAGTACAAACGCACATACTGCAATCATACCCAGTACATATTTTAATTTTTGTGTCATAATTTTATATTATTAATTTTATTAATGCATGTAAAATCCACATTAATAACACTACTTTTGACGTATCGCCCTATACATTATGACAACATGCACATGTGCATACGATGAAGAAAGAATCAGAGGATGTGTAATATTTTTTCTATATCTGTAATACTAATCGGTTTAGTGAGGTGATAATCAAATCCCGCTTCGGTTGCTTTGATTTTATCTTGAGCCTGGCCATATCCAGTCAGCGCGATCAGAGTAAATGGATGAGTAATTTCTTTTCGAAGAATTTTTGCAACTTCATAGCCATTCATAATTGGAAGTCCAATATCTAATACGATTACATCTGGAAGGAATTTTTTGACTGTTTCAATAGCAATGAGTCCGTCATATGCAAGTTCAACTTCGTATCCTTTGTGCATGAGAAGTTCACCGAGACCTAGTGCTGCGGCTTGGTTGTCATCAATAATAATAATTCTAGGTTTTTTAACATCAATCTTTTTTTTGTATTCATCTTCTCCTGCCGTGGTGTTTTGTGTAAATTGAGTTTTCTGTGCAGATGTATTTAATCCATTTGTTTTTTTTGCATCAAAAACAATTGGGAGTGTAATGACAAATTCACTTCCTTTTCCGAGACCGTCACTTTTTGCAACAATATTTCCATCGTGGAGAGTAGCGAGTTTGTGCGAGAGGGAGAGACCAATTCCGAGGCCATCTCCAGAGTGACTATTTTTACCATTTACCTGCAGAAAAGGTTCAAAAATTTGGGTTAGCATATTTTCGTGAATTCCTATGCCCGTGTCTCGGATCCTAATAACAACCATATCATCTATACTGGCGCATGTCAGAGTTATTGTTCCTTCTGGATCAGTGTATTTGGCAGCATTATTCAAAATATTAACAATCATTTGCTCCATACGTAGGGGATCAGCATAAATCACAATAGGTTTTTGCGGTAGATTAATATTTAGATTGTGTCGATATTTTACAATGGCAGGTTCTGCCATCTCCACTGAATTTTTTATGATCTCACTTAAATTTATATTTCTCTTTTCGAGAACAATTTTATTACGAGAAATTCGAGAAACATCTAATAAGTCGTTCAGTAGTTGTGAAATCGTACGCACATGATTATCCATTGAATTAATCGTTTGAAGCAGTTCAGAATTTTCTCCCGTATTGCGTATTTTCATTAACTCGATAGCACTTCGTAGAGGTGCGAGAGGATTTCGAAGCTCATGTGCCAATATTGCAAGGAAATCACTTTTTGCTTCGTTTGCGGAACTGATTTGTTTTAACGCGTCCTGAAGTTTTTCAATATGGTCCACTAGACCGCGTGTCGCATGTTTTTTTTCCTTTGTTACACTGAGAAATATAAGAAATGTGACAGTTATGGTTCCAATAAAAAGCTGGAGGATGAGAAAGCCGGTATATACTGAGTGTTGGGCAAATGGTCCTCTGTGCATCATGGTCGCAATAACCGCGATGACTGAAGTTATAAATATGGACCCGGTCAAACCTCTGGAGCCAAATCTCGTTGCACCCCACAAAAGTGGTAAGGAAATAAAATAAAAAAGTGGAAGATTGTCAATCCTGTCGAATGAATACCAAAAAATCAAAAAGTTGAGACCAAGAAGTGTTGTAAAAAAAGCAACGATTTCAGTCGTACTTAGTGAATCAGCATTCCATGGGCGTGTGGGTGCAAGTGAAGTGATAAGGAATGAAGTAACCACGAGAACACTCAAAATTTCTCCAGTCCAGCACATAACAAATACTGAATACATCATTCCAGTTGAGATACTGTGAGTGAAAAAAAGGACAAATGTATCAATAATACTGCTCGTCAGTGTAGAACATATTGCAAGCAAACTAATAAATCCCAGCGTGCTCGGCAATCGCTCAAAACATCTAAAAATATTAAGATTTTTGTCCAAAAAATATGTTGCAACGATAATCTGTAATGTATTTCCAACTGCTACGCCGAGTGCGAGTGGCCACGACGCATGCATAAATAAAAATGTACCCACAGATCCGATAAATATTCCTGGCCAGAGGTCATACCCATATAAAATCACAAAAGCTAGTGCAATTCCTGTTTCTGGATGTATAAAGGTGGCAAAACTAGAATCAGAAAAAGAATAAATGTGAAGTCCAGCCCATGTAGTAATAAAATAGAGTAGGAGTAGGATTCCTAACTTGACTACATACCAAACAGTGGGTTTGGGAATGTATTTTTCCATCATATTGATACATTGTAGTATAGAGGTTTACACTGTCAATATAGAGCGTTCATGAAGATTACCTATACTCACCATCTACTTTCTTTCTAATACACAAAAGGCCCCATATAAGGCCTTTTGTGTAGCATGTGAAATTAATTTATTTATTGAACTGAAGGAGAAATAACTACTGTTGCTTTTGCGCGGAGAGTAGCTATAAAATTTGTTGCAAGTGCATTTTGCTTATCAAGGATAATTTTTTGTTTGATTTGATCACTCAGTTCCTTTAAAGTAGGAATCGTTTTTATCCCAGCAATCTTCTGAGCTTTACTGTAGTCTGTATAAAACTGAGCAACTTCTGCATCCGTAGCAGCTGCAGTACTTATATCAATATTTTTTAGTAGGTACTCCTTTGCCTCGAGTTGTTTTGCAATATTCTCATGCAATTTTGCATCAGTTATATTATTTTTTACGAGTTCCTCTTTTAATTTATCAGCACCACCTGACTGAGTTACGATTGCCTGATACTGTTGTTCAACTTCCTCTGGTTTTGCTGTAATTCCAGCAGCTTTCACTTCTTGGGCGAGAATCTCATTATTAATCAAGTTGTCGATAACTATTTTTTTAAGTTGAGACATCTGTTCGGATGTTGTCGCAGTAATTCCTTGGGCAGAATATGATGCGATTGTCGCTGCGAGTTGAGTATCGAATTCCGATTTTGGAATAACTGTACCGTTTACTGTAGCAACGCTTTCTGGCTCATTTCCTGTGAGTGACTTGATTTTATTGCCACCAATTGCAAAATATCCTGCAACCGCAAGCACAACGAGGATAATAATAACTGTGATGGTTTTGCCCATACCGCCCTTTTTTCCTTCTATATTTTCTGTATCCATAATGTTTGAATTTATTAACTATATTAATTTCAATACTGAGTAGTATACCAAATATTGCTTCGGAATGAAAAGTCGAGAAATTCTACCTGGGGACAACACTATGTAGAGCTAGATTGCAACAAATAAGGTCATTAGTCAAATATTTTTACGAGAAATGTGTTGATTTCTCGTTGGTCTAGATCGTAAAAATTCTTTTTCTCATTGTGTAGTTTGGTAGCGAGTTCAACTCCCACAAACCTCCAGTGCCACGGCTCATATATATAGTATGTATTTTCTTTAGGATACGAGGGAATAAAACCAAATCTATATGCGTTTTGCAAAAGCCACTCATATGATTTTGTCTTTTCAAATCCAGTCAATATTTCGCCAGTTGAGGTAGCGGTAAAATCCACTGCACTGCCCAGCTGGTGTTCAGAATAGCCCTGATCAGCTGAAAATTTATTTGCAGCTGTTGTGCCATAGGTTACTTTGTATGAGGCTTTAAGATTAGCCTGGGTTCCAAATGATCGATATGCAGACAGTACAAAAAA
The DNA here is from genome assembly GCA_040389125.1 of Patescibacteria group bacterium. GTDB lineage: Bacteria > Patescibacteriota > Minisyncoccia > Phycocordibacterales > DATDWN01 > JAZKAN01. The sequence goes on from JAZKAN010000004.1 coordinate 33,217, forward strand.
TTGCACCGAATCAGCATTCGCCGCTCGCAGTAGATTTTCAAGAAAAGGTTTTACGCTCGTATGAATTTTTTCCGGTTTAGTTTTGCGAAATAGAAACTCTGTATCAATATCGCTGAGGGACGATGGAATAAAATTTTCACTTAGGAAATATACTTTTGAATATTTTTGCAAGAGTTCTCGATCAGTTTTGCTGAGCTTGTCGAGAAGTCCAACAGTAGTTGAAATGCTTTTAATTTGTGCTCCAAACATATCATTTTGTGCTATTTGATCCGTGAGTTCGGTATGGAGAGCGGTGTTTTCATTTTGAAATTGCGCCAAAGCCCCATTACTTTTTTCAAGTGCACTCGTGGTAGACGCCAACTCCAGTTTCGTATTCTGTAAAGACAAGGATTTCTGGCGAAATCGATATATCCCATATGCGATAAAGGAAATACATATTACTATTACAAAGATGCACGCAATAATAATTTTCCTTTCAACTTTATTCAGGATGGTTTTCATGGATTGTGTAGATATATAGTATATCACGCATACATCAAACACTCTCTTTGACAGCCTCTGTTATTTAGTAGCTGGAAATTCTACTGTCCATTCGATCCCATATTTGTCTCTAAACATTCCAAAATACGTACCCCAGGCACTCAGAGCCATTGGAACCTCTACTTGACCTCCTGCTGAAAGACCGTTAAAAATAGCATCGGCTTCTTCTTTATTTTCTGCACTGACTGAAATTTTACTTCGATTTTCATTTTCATTCACTGTACCCATAAATGCAGGCACATCATTTGCCATGAGCAGGTTGTTCTTGCCAATAGGCAAAGCAATGAGCATGATTTTATCTGCATCTGTCTCTTCCACTGGAAATTCTGAACTTGCGAGATCTTTGAAACGAATAATTTTGGTAAACTCTCCGCCGAAAACTGATTTATAAAAAGTAAACGCCTCTTCGGCATTGCCGTTGAAGTTAATCCAAGGATTTATATTTATCATATGATAACCATAGCAGATAGAATAAATAGGACAAGTTGTTCCCTCGTACTGACGAATGATTTTGGAATATATAAAAAATTTGCTTTTGGTATAGTAAAAGAGTTGGGTGTTTCCACCCAACTCTCATCCCGTGCCTGCTTCGTCTTGTCCATCCGTTTCTGCAATCCCAAGCCGTTGTAAAAACGATTTATCTTCTTCTTTTTCGGCACCAGGAACAGGTTTATCCTCCAATTTTGGTGTCGGAGGGGTTTCTTCAGGTTTGTTTTGTGCGAGAATATTGCAGAGTCTTCGAAGCTCTTTTAAAGGTCGCGTGTTTTTGACTGCTTCCATACAGTTAGGACACACCCCTATGATGAGCAATTCATGTTTGTCTGTAATGAAGACATTTGTGTGTCGTACTTCTCCACCACAAGAACAAATAGTCTCAATTTCTTGAACCCTTTTTGTACTCATGAAACTGACCTCCTGGATCAATAGTAGCGCCTTTCAAGAGAATTACAAATAAAAAGAATACAACTTCTGGACTGTTAATTGGAGGAATATTCAGTTTGTGATGAAGTTGATAGGTTTTGTATAAAATGAAAACCGCCTCGCCTAGAGAACAACGAAGCGTTCTCATTAGCGGGCAGCTGTGCAATTACAAGGCCTTTTGATTAGGTATTTTGGCGCCAAGTTGTCGATCAAGATGTAGTAGGTTAAAGTCGTACAACTTGAATCGTGCTTTACCCGGGTTCTTGTAGTCAGGATGTTTCATTTGTAGATTTGAGAGTACAAGGGAAATTGCCCTTTCTTCGGTGATTTCCGTAAAGGTAGAGGAATGGTAACCATACCACCCGTCCCAATCGAACTGTTCACGGAAGGTTTTTCCTTCTACTGTGACAGTACGAATGAGTCTCCCGTTATTTTGGTAGAAACGTACATTGATATTCATGGAAGTCCCTTCTGGAATCCATACTACTTATTTCTGCTGTTTTGTAAACGAAAACGCCCAGTCGGACGAATCCGCTGGACGTGTAGTATTGCCCAAACTATTGCCTAGCCCTTCTCCTTTTCTCAGCACGAGTGAGAATTTTTGTTGTGCCCTCTAGCCAACTCGAAGGGTGACGTCCTTTTGCATTCAGTACGAGAGTCCAAACTTCGATGCTAGCTTCACCACATCCCGCATCAAATAGGTCATCGATCGTGATGTTGTCTGCAAGTTGCAAGATGTCAGCGCATCTGAGTCTCTTGAATTCTCTGAGTGCAGAGTTTAATCTGCTTACTGCCTGGAGAGTATATGTTCTTCCAGACAGTAACATCGCAAGCTCCTTGGCGGTGATTTCCTCCTCGCCAACATGGAGTACCACCCTGTTCTTTCTTTGTAGAAAACTCTTACTGAGATAGTGCTCCTGCCATTCATCAATTCTTCTCACGTCTTGCCTCCGATTGGTAAGATAGCACAACTAATTAAATTTGTCAACTTTTGCTCCCTATCGTGGGTAAGTTCAGAACTCTGGATTGGGGGAATATTCAGTTTGTGATGAATGAGATATTTACTTGAAAGAACGTCCTCGTGAGTGAGCATTTTTTATTCATGAAATTAGTTCTTCATCAAAAATTTTTGAAGAAATTATACACTGGACACTGGGGAGTAAGGATTTAAATTTAATATGTCTGAATATTCTAACCACACCGCTAGCACCGTGTCTCTGTCTCATATTGAATCACCCGATTATTTTTATAATGCGATATTAGCCTTCCTGGGTTTCTCTCTGCTATTTTTTATTATTTTAGCAAAGGCAAAAGGAGCAGCGGGTCTTTCGTCGAGCCCATTTCTTTTGGTATATACAGTGCTAGTTACATCATTTGAACTTTCTCGCATCATAAGTGCGATGTTTTACAATAATTTAATTCACAATAAAGTTCGTGACCAAAGCGAATTAATTCAGGATGAGTTTGAACCAACAGTTACTTTTGTAATTCCATGCAAAAATGAGGAAAAAACTATTGCCAAAACAATTCAAAAATCTTTTGCTTCTAATTATCCAGCAGACAAATTGGAGGTGATTATTATTAATGATGGTAGTACTGATAACACAATCAGTGTTTTGCGTGATCTACAAAAAGAATTTCCTGCTTTGATTGTTATTGATTGGGAAATAAACCAAGGTAAAAGACATGGTATGGCTGCGGGTATTCGAGAGGCAAAAGGAGAAATAATAGTTCAGCTAGATAGTGATAGTTATATTGAACCGGATACATTTTATGAAATTATTGAGCCGTTTCGAAACAAGAAAATTGGTGCTGTGTGTGCACATGCGGATCCAGAAAATGCGGATGAGAATTTTCTGACAAAAATGCAAGCCGCATATTATTTTCTTTCATTTCGCATTTTGAAAGCGGCAGAGTCGACTCTATATACTGTTTTTTGTTGCAGTGGTTGTTCATCTGCATATAGAAAATCACTCATTGAACCAATTCTAGATGAATGGCTTGCTGAAAAGTTCTTGGGTCTGCCAGTGACATGGGGAGACGATCGTGCGCTTACAAACTGGGTGCTTAGGCAAGGATACAAAACAATATATACAGATAGAACTCAGGCGTACACAATATGCCCAAACAACTTCAAGCAACTTATGAAACAACAAATCCGTTGGAAAAAGGGTTGGTTTGTGAACTCCATATTTGCAAGTAAATTTATTTGGAAGGAGCAACCGTTTGTTGCGTTTACATACTTTTTTCCACTTATTTTTATTACTCTTATTACTCCATTTATGGCATCAAAAGCACTCTTGTACAATACAATTGTGGAAGGAAATTCACCAATTCTCTATGTGAGTGGAATATTTTTGGTTGCTGCACTTGTCACTATTTATTATCGGTATATTGCGAGAAAAAATAAATATTGGCCGTATGTTTTTGCATGGTCTGCACTCAATATGGTTGTTTTATCTTTTGTTTTATTCTATGCGATAGGAACTATTCAAAATCGTAAATGGGGCACACGATAAATAAAAATATGGATTTACACGCACAAAAATTAAAAATAGTTCTAGGAACACTCGGTCTCGTACTCATCGTAGGGATAACATACGGTATGTTTTCTTTGAGTACAAATCGATTTTTTAGTTTTCAAAATTTTTCTCACATTTTGTCATATTTCCAACTAAAAACAGAATATAGCATGATGGAGAACAATCAAAACCTTCTGGCAACTACTATTTCTGCTTTCTCGCAGTCTGAAAAAGTTCAAAATCGGTCGACCGGGGTTGCGAAAACCGTTCCGGTGCTTTTGTACCACGGAATAGTGGAAAAAGCAGATCGGTTTAGTATGACAAAAGAAACTTTTAAAGACCAGATATTTTCTTTAAAAAAAGCAGGGTATCAGACTATTTCTGTATCTGATTTGATTGATTTTGAAAATGGCAACAAGGAATTGCCAGAAAAATCATTTCTTCTCACGTTTGACGATGGACGTATGGATAGTTATTTGATGGCTGACCCTATTTTAAAAGTAGTAGGGTACACAGCTGTTATGTATGTTGCTGTGGCGGATTCGTTTGCTGCAAGTACTGATATCGGCATTCATTCATATTACATATCACTTGAAGATATACAGTCAATGATAAAATCTGGTCGGTGGGAGATTGGTTCTCACGCAATCCAGGAGTCACAAGATGGGGTTAAAAACGGATTTGTTCAGGTGGGGGAAAATGGAGAAATTGCAAACTTTCTCAGTAATAAAAAATGGATAACTAATGAGAATAGATTAGAAACTGATGAAGAATACACTTCGCGTATTTTGCACGAGCTCCACGACTCAAAGAAGGAACTGGAGGAAAAGCTGGGTGTAACCATAGAATCAATGTCATATCCTTTTGGTGACTATGGGCAACAATCGATTAACAATCCAGATGCAATCAATATGATCAATGCTATTGTCAAGGATAATTATCGCATTGCATTCCAGCAGGTGTGGCCAGAAGATGGAGATTTTAGTTTCAATCGTCCTGGAATCAATCCTGCGTATCTCAAACGAATTGAGATACCCACAGCATGGTCTGGGGAACAGCTTGTCACTTTTATGACACAAAATACAGAAAAGACATTGCCGGTATATGATTCATTTACATCACAAATGGGTTGGCGTGATACATGGTCACATTCGTCAATAGAAGAAAATTCACTTGTACTAGCATCTAGTGCAACCACCACAGGAGCAATGGTTTTTTTGGATGGAACACAAACTTTTTCCAATTATATTTATGCTGTGACAGCAGATTGGAAAAGGGGTAGTCATGTATCTCTTGTTGTTAGATATATTGATCCAAAAAATTATACCTCATGCACATTTGCAGATAATGCGGTACGGCTTGAACAATATACAAACGGGTTAGTAAGAAAACTTTCTGAATCAAAAAACCTTTTAGAACTATCCACATCAACTCCTGTTTCTCTCGCAGTGTCAATTAATGATGATTTTGCAAAGTGTATAATAGGAAATAATATTGTTACATTTGCAACCGTCTCATCTGGGATGGGTGGGGTAGGACTTAAAGTATGGGATCAGGAATTAGGAAATGCACGTGTTGATTTTAAAACAATACAGATACTGCCGACTGATGAGATTCAAAGCTATTTGGCATTCGCTCCGAAATATGATTTAAAACAAACATCATCAGTTAATAAACCTGTGAGTAAATCCCAAGCTCCTGATTCTACATCCCCAACAATTCCTAATCCCAACCCCATTTTCACAGAAAATATTTTTAGTCCTCACATTGTGTCTTCTATTGAATCAACAACGACACCAATAATTCCCGAGCCTGAAATTCCTATCCCTGTTCCTGAGCTTTTCATTGCACCTATCATGCTGTTTAATTTAGATGGAGAAAGTACTCCGTATCATATGGATATTACAGATCCATATAACGGCTGGAAAAATATATTTGGAAGTCTGTTGGGGAGCGAAGGGGAGATAATTTTTGGGACAAATGCATCAACTACTTCCTCCCTTGCTGTTTTGCAAGGTTCAGAAATGTGGACAAATTATTTATACTCTACCAATTTGAATTGGCACAGTGGAACAGGAATGACGCTTGTTGCACGATATGTAGATGAAAAAAATTATACTGCTTGCTCATTTAGTACTGACGGTAAGTCAGTTAGATTGTATCAGGTAATAAATGGAGACATAAAAACAATTGGTCAATCTCCGCAGTTGCCATTGCAAGGTTACGCAACATGGGAAAATATCCATCTGGGAATGTCCGTAAAAGGTACTCATGTTGAATGTCTCAAGGATGGAATATGGGCGATGCGGGCGGATTTGCCGAACATGGCATCAACAGGAGGTATTGGGGTAAAAACATATGATGTTACAAGAGGTGCTGCCTCAATCGGTATAAAAGAAATAACTGTTTTTGGTATTGAAAACTAGTAACAAAAAACATCTCTGCAAAATACTATACTCATTTATCATGAATAAAAAAACAATTTTTACAATTTGGATCCCCTTTTTTGCCTTTCTTGTAGGCGCTCTATTATTTGCATGGAAAAATAACATAATTTTTTTCAGTAATTTTTCTCGTACCAAAACTGAGATTCCGGTTAGTACCTTGCCAGCGAATGTTCAATCTGTGTTTCAGTATAATTTTAGCGTACCTGGTGTACTCTATGAATCAGGTACAGCAGACGAAAGTAGTAGTCCGTATTGGTGGCTAGATTCTGGGGGTCAGTTGATTGTAGGTGAAAATAGTGGAAAAACAATTCATGGAAGCCTCGGATCAAATAACAACTGGCGACTCGCATACGCCAATGCCAATCCAGAAGATACAAACAACGGATACAATCCACAAAATATTTTTCGACTTATTACGAGAAATACTTGGCATGATTTTGAGCAGGAAGCATATTTTAAAATTGACACATACAACATAAGTACAAGTATAAACCGTAACGAATCTAACGGACTACTGCTTTTTAACAGGTATGTTGATGGTGACAATTTGTATTATACTGGGATTCGTGTGGATGGTGCCGCGGTAATAAAGAAAAAATATAAGGGCGTGTATTATACACTTGCATACAAACAATTTTTTCCAGGAACATACAATATTGTTTCGAATCCAAATCTGTTGCCACAAAATGTGTGGATTGGTATACGCAGTCAAGTTGTCACTTCCGCATCAAGTACAGTACATATAAAGCTATATACAGACATTGGAAAAACAGGGAACTGGAAACTGGTTGCTGAGGCGATTGACGATGGAATTTCCTTTGGTGGGGAAATAATTGATAACATTGCTTCGGGTGGAATTCGCACAGATTTTATGGATGTTGATTTTAAGGATTATAAAATTAAAGAGTTGGAATAGCACATGTGTATCCGCAATTTCCAGTTGGCTCTGCACCCGTCATTGTTTTATAATGATTACTGATTTGAGTTTGTGAGAGCAGATAGTCATATATCGCAACTTTGCCTATTGCACCTTTAAACCATGTTTCTTTTGCCATTGTTCCAATATTGAGCGGCGAATTTCCAGCTTTAGGTATGATTTTGTACTGACTCATACAGCCTGTTGGAAGATGATCTGCAAAACTCTGCTGTACTCCATTGACCCATATATTTATTGTTCCAGGATAGAGACTGGAACAACCAGTTGGTGTTGTCAGTGTCTGGTATTCTGCAACGACATGAAGCCATTGTCCCGGGTGCAAGACGTTTGTACCAGGTTGCCAGTCAGCAGCAGCACCGAGACCTGCGGTAGGGTTGAATACATATGCAGAAAGTCTGCTATATCGATTTTCTGAATTTGTCGCATTATACATTCTTGCTTCCCATTCACAGGTTGGTGAATAGCTCTGACATTTTCCCATCCAGTCAATATATCCGTACCCACTGTCATTTGAAAATTGTAATGTGTCTGGTCGAATCCACGCTTCCCATGTCATTTTGTGTGTTGTTGAAATGGATAACTGAGGGTTTGAGGCAACAGTAACGTACTGATTGTATCCATTAAAACTAGCAACTGGGTTACCATTTGGCATCGTAGATAAAAGTGCTACTCCACCCATGTACGTTCCATTATTATTGTGATTACTTTTATCCATTTCTATACTCGCTGTAGTCGAACTCATTGCGAGATACATAACAGGGCTATCTTTTAGAACTACTGAGTCGTAGGTTGGTTGAGTCGGCAACGGAACGGGTGTGACATCAACAAGCTGAAAATCATCAAACAGCGTATCAGCAAAGTCACTCTGGATTCCCACGAGACCAGGGGCAGTAATTGCTCTTCCGTATTTACTGAAATCATCATCTGCAGTTAATTCAAGTTTCCATATACCGGTTTTTCCAATATCAGAATAAAATGATAGGGTCGTAGTTCCTGTCAGTGAATCAATTGCTATTAGTTTGAGACCAATCCACGTATTAAGTGGAATTAAATCTGGATTCAAAATATCACTATATACTCCTGGTAGTATTTTTTTTGAAGCAAGTGTTTGATATACACCATTCATTTTCTTTTTTATTGTTACAGTGCCGTCTGAACGAATACTTGCAAAATAATAATTATTATCATCTATATATCGTGCAAGCAGAGATTCAGCATTATACGGGTGACGATTTACACTGTTTGAGAGATTGTTTTTTGTACGATTAAAATATATTTGTGCTGAAGTGTGTAAAACTGGTGTGCGAAAAATCAATCGAAATACGTTTTGTGGATGCACTCCTCCATCTGACGATGTATAAAAATTTGTAGTATACAGTTTGTTCCATATATTGGTTACGGGAATACTGCCTGTGATTGTACTGCCTACTCCATTTCCTATTACAAGTTGTGCACCAGATGCGAGCCACCAATACTGACTGGTACTTGTTGTTGCTGTACTTGATTCATCAAGTGTGCCTGAGGAACTAAATGGGTATGAGAAGGGGAGCGTTGCGGCTGCGTCTACTGTTTCACTTAAATAATAATTGCAGAAAACAATAATGAGTAAATAATAAAATACCTGTTGCACAGATTTATTTTTCATACATGAATATATTTGAGTGAATAAAAATTACACTCTAAATATAAGGTGTATTTCTGATGAACACCTGTGGATAAGATATTTTCACCATATATTCACAATCTATCATGAATTTTTTGTGAATATTAGCCATGGTATTTGATGAAGATGCATCCCAAAAAATATTCAAAAATAATTTTTACATTTACACAAGTGTGTATTTAGAACCTGTTTTGTATAAAAAGAAACCACCCGAGGAGCGGATGGCTTCTTGGGTGGGTGAGACAGTTTTTTGAAAGTGGAACAGTTAGTCAACATTTATTACAAATCGGTTTTCACGCAGTCTCCTACTCATGTCGCTACAGACAAGAGCCCAGGCAGGGAAGGATTCTGCCAATCCATCGAACAACTTTTGTTTCCTTCTGTCGGTAGTGAATCTGCTTGCTCGGTCGTACAGAGATTGTCCAATTTGGTCGTACCACTCAACATTATGTCGTCGGCGCATTTGATCACGAAAGAATCCAGCAAACAGTAGCACCTGCGACCCACCAATTTCCAGTATTTCGGAATTCACAGTTGGTTGCTGGAACATATAGTATTCAAGAACTCCAACAAGCTCAGTTGTGAATGGCATGGATTCTGTATCAAAGCGTGACGTCTGTGAGTAATGTGCCAACACACTCGCCACATACAGCATCTGATCAACATTCAACCTCTTCGTTCCAAGTGCTTCACGAAGACTTGTCGAGAAGAAATTAAAAGCTCTTGCCGAATCAACCCCAATCAATTCTTCGAATTCCTGGTCCATTGTGAACTCCTCCGATAGGGAAGATACCATGAGTAACAAGAAATGTAAAGGAATTTATCTTATAAACAAAGACACCACTTAGAGATAAATTCACTCATTGAGATGAAGACTATTCTTGTTGTCTCGATTCAACATACTAAAAATAATTGAAATAATAATTACTGTTTCAGCAAGTATTCCTCCATATGATCCGACAAATGCGTCGTACAGGATCGCAAATATACTTGCGATCACAGATATTTTTCGCAATACGTTCAAATCTGACTGCCACTTTGCATAGACAATAGAAGAAATTCCAAAAAGTGCGAATAGACTGAAAAATCCTTCCCAAACATATAGTGTTGCGATAGTCATTGCACCAATAGACAGTACAAGAAAATATTTACTTGCAATCCATCGGTATTTTTCTTTGAAGAGAAGAAGTAGTGTGATGATTACATGCAATCCGACGAGAACCACACCTGTCCATGCTGAGAGAAAATAAAAATGTACGCAGTAGACGATAAGACTCATGAGCTGAAAAAACAAAATACTCCTTCGTGTCTTTGTGTGAAATGAAAAAGCAAATAATCCAAGTGCGACGAGTGCTATGGATTGAATGAGTAGTTGGTGTATGTCCATGCTTTTAGTATAACAGAAAAGCCCACCGAAGCAGGCTTCTGCCATGCTTGAGTGGGCGGTGGAACTTTAGAACAGTGATAACCGAGTACCGAATCCGATCGAGTGTTTATCACCGTCCTGGAGTCCGAAGACTGCGAAGGAAAAACGCCCCGTCGCTTTCGGATGAACCAAGAACCAGTACTCGGCGTAGTCGGGTCGATTACCTGCGAAGAATCGCCGATAGCCTTCGACCGATGCTTGCACGTTTTTGGCGACAGTGAAGCGATTGCTTGCTCCAGCAAGAAGTAAGTTGTTTGGACGGATGCCGATGAATCTCGGCAACGCTGTGACGAACAAATGATGCAGTGGCTTCTTCAGTTTCGGAACCAGTGCATGAATGTTCACGCGAGGTCCTATCTGATGGAACCCGAGTGTCAGATTCGGCACCGCACCTGTCTCAGTTTGCACCGAGAAGACAGATTGCTTGCCTGGGGTGAACACCACCAGATGGTTTGTGAACAGAGGCTCATGAGGAGCCACTTCCATGAAACCGAATCCATTCAGACTGCCGACGCTGGTTTTCAGACTCCACCCATATTGCGGATAGAGAACTGCGCCTTGCGATCCACCGAATGTGTCGACCCATGCATGGACTTGACCGCGAGCTTCCTGAGCGAAGAGCCCGAGAGAAGCTGAAAACAACAGTGTGATACTACCGATTACACGTTTCATTTTTGTATCCTCAAAGAACTGCAATTTAAATCCTAAATCATATCGCGAATTACATTTCAATTCGTAATCTGAATATAGGAGGCGACGATGTTTTGTCGCCTCTGGTCTGCCGAAGTGCTAATACTCGCGCTCCTGCATGCCGTCGTAGTTGGTAAAATCGTGATCGTGAATGCGCGTGTCGTCGCTGACGGGGCAATCCTCACAGATGTAAGAAGTTGCAGGCAAGTCAGCCGCGAATTCCGACGGGCGACGGATGAACCATGCGTTCTTACTACACTTGCAGGTCATCCGATACGCCAGACCGCCGACCTTGGTGTTACCCGACGGGTCGTAGCTGAACTCTTTCTCAATCTGACCGTTGTCGTCTCGCTTGTATTCCGTCCAGAACCGTGTCTCAGTCGGATCGTAATTCAGACGCGGGTTGGCCTTGTAGTACGCCGTCTCGCTCCGCGTGAGTTCACTCATGCAAGCACTCATCTTGGTTGCATCATCGAAACGAATCGTCTCGAGTTTACCCTTTTCGTTTTCGGGGTCGATGACGAGCACGAAGCCCGCCACAATTCCAGTGATCTGTTTGGTCGCGGTCATGATTTCTCCTTTGAAAGAACATCCATTTGAATTTCCAGAATCAACTCACAATCTCGTGATTGTGATTCTGAATACTGGAGAGGTCAATCCCGATTGACTGACCTCTGTTGATAGAAAAGAGCTACTCCGTTACGAACAGCCAGTTGCCGATGCGAGCCAATTCGACTCGCACATCCCCGTTGGGAGCCTGCCGAGTGCAGTGCTCGAGTGCGATCGTCGCAATCTCTCTGACGCGCTCGAGGGTTCCACCGCCGAGAAAGGCAGTCTCTTCCGTTGACCACGACTCGTGATCGAAACGCCCGAGACACTTTCCCGCCGTGATCTTCTCGCGGAAGGTGAGACTTTCGATAGCATCAATCTGCGCCACCAACCAGTCTCGATCAATTCTTGCCTCTAAACGCTCCATCAATCCGTTTGCCATAACTGTTTCTAGCCTCCGAGGTCAATTATACACCTATTATCACTTTCTGTCAAGTATTTTGAATAACAAAAAATGGCTCTGTTAAGCCATAATTTGGAAAGAGCTCCCTATCGTGGACAAGTTCAGAACTCTGGATTGGAAGGGGATTCAGTTTGAGATGGGGTTGATGAGTTTTGTATAAAAAGAAAACCACCTCGTCTGAGAGAACGACGAGGCGTTTTCTCAGTACGGGCGGTTTGGGCTTACGAAAGTACTCCTATGTTTCCGATGCAATGCGGAATCCAAATTTCCGCACTCGGCCAGTTTTCGAGAAGGGATTTTGGTGTTGGTTTCAAAATGACAACCATACCATCGCAGAAGTGATTAACTTGCGTCACCACTCCTTTAAAATCTTCCCATCTTCCTAGGAAGCGCACAGGTATGTGCACTTCCAGGCTCTGATTTAGAACCTGGACGAAGTCGATGTGTTTAATAACTTCGCGACGTATCCCGATAAAGAAACTACCAGGTTTGACGGGGCGACCATCTTGCGTAAGTGTTCGATACATTTCCGACACCTCAGCTTTCTCTTGAATGGAGTTGACCAGACTGCTCTGTGCAGTAGGTTCTGATATAATAATAGCACAGCAATAACAACTGTCAAGTACTAGCTCCCTATCGTGGGCAAGTTCAGAACTCTGAATTGGAAGGGGATTCAGTTTGAGATGAGTTTGATGAGTTTTGTATAATCAAAATCCGCTCCCTCCAAAGCAGATTTTGACTCTGTTGGATGAAGCGGATGGTTACAACCACACGACATAGTGCTGGTCCTCAAAGCACCTGCGTCCTTGCGCCAGGAATTTCTGAGTTAGCGATTTCATGAGCTCGAACGGGCCACATGCTTCGAATATTGCCCCGTTGTCATACTCGTCGACATGACCACCATGTTCCCAGAAACACGGGTTTCTGACCCAGCCCCGCAACTGGACCATGTTGGTGTCGATACCTCGCCCTTTTTTTGTGAGTGTGATGGTGAGGTTACCCTCAAGGGCTAGCAGGTTGGACTTAACGGCCTGACGCTCTTCCATGAAATCTTCGGCAGTCCATCCCTCCTTGTAAGTTTTGACTTCGACCAGTTTCGAGCCCTTCGCAGCTTTAATGGCTTCAGCTAGGGCTTGAAATAAGTCTTCATCCGTCGGGTATTCATGCCTCTTCTCATAAACCTCAGGGAAGAGAGATCCAATGCTGATTACTCTCATATGTTCCTTTGCCTCCGATAGGGAAGATACCACAAATATAAAGTGGTGTAAAGGAATCTTTTGTATAACAAAACCACCCGAGGAGCGGGTGGCTTCTGGGTGGACTAGTGACGCGGTCAACCCCGTTTGAGGCTTTCGATGAATGCTTCCTGACGTTCAGTTTGAGTGCGAACGAGTTGTTCGTTTTCCTCGCGTATTCGTTCTGCGTGAATATCGGCGAGAGGTCGAAGTACGACACCTCTCTCACTGAGCAACATGCTGTGCGTCCTGCAAAATGCCAGAATCTTGCCATTTTTCACAATGGCATTGTTTTCCCCAGGTTTCTTCCAGAATTCTTTACTGCATGGAGGAAAATCGCACTCGACATCCTCTCTCGCCATTGATTCGTAACTCATTGGATACCTCCCCTTCCTCAGTTGATACTACTGATTTTTGAAAGAAACACAAATGAAAACCGCCACGCCTATGAGACGTGGCTAGTCTCCATTGGCGGACGGTATTATGCTTTGAACGCATCGGCATTCTCGAGATGGATGAGTGCCATGATGATGGCTTGTTTGGTGTAATCCACCCTGTTCACTCTTCCGTTTGTCAGAAGCCCGACTGCTCCTTCGGAGTTGCCTAGCTTTGGGTTTTCAGTCAAACCCACCGCTTTGAACGCATCGTTGAGGTCCATTCCTTGTGAGTGAATGAGCTCAATGACTTTTGGCGGACATTCAAAGGCGGATGATAGTCCGATGTGATAATCAGTGCCGTCGTAGATTACGCAGGCACAAATATCCATCATCCCACTTTTGGTGTGCGGAACTTCAAACAGCCCACTCTCGATACCGAAACCCCACGTGACATCTCCGCTTCCATGCCCAAACGCACCTCGTGCTCGGTTCTTTGCACCTGTAATTATTTCGTTGAGTGACTTTGGTTGTTCAGAAACACCCGACGGAATATTGGCTGCTGTAAAAACATCCAACCTGTCGAATATGCGGTAGAGAGGGATGAGTTCTCGAACTGCATTCTGCTTTATTCCATTTCCAGATCCGACACAGATTTTCATGTATTGCCTCCAGTCATCATACTACTTATTTTTGAAAGAAAAACAACTTATATCCATTGCAAAAAATCCTCTACATTATCATCAGGTTTAAACGTGAGAGTATTCTCGCTTTCAGCTGGAATCTCTAATTCAGCAATGGCTTGATCCAGATATTCTTGCTTAACATCATGACGCTCTCCAGTTTCCAGATTCTTCTTTTGTCGTTCTGTTTGTACCTCAATCGGAGTATCGAGTAAAATGATTTTTGTTTGTACTCCGAGGGGTTCTGCTACTTTTCGTATTTCTTCTCTGTGTTCGAAGCGAGTATTAGTACTGTCGTACACAACAGATTTTCCTTCACTTAAATACTGATAGATTTTTTCCTTACACATCTCAAGTAACATTCTCCACTGATCGTCGCTATCCTGATCAAGATTGAGTTCTTTTTCTTTTTCAAGAAATAGAGCATCCTGGCTCACCAATATTGCCCCAGTCCGCTCTGAAATCTTTTTTGCGAGTGTAGATTTGCCTGAAAATCCAACTCCGCACATGATATATAGGGTAGGCATGTTATTTCTTCCACTCACTAGCGAGTAAACTATATACTTCCATATCCACAAAGTGGTTGTAGAGCCATTCTGACTGACGAGCGATACCTTCAAAAGTAAATCCTAATTTTTTCGGTAGAGCAGAACTTTTAGCGTTTCCAATAGCACAGCAAACTTCAATGCGATTCAGTTTCTTTTCTGCAAATAGGTAGTCAATAACAACTTTCAGGGAATCACTCATAATTCCTTTACCTTGAAACTCTTCTGCAAGCCAGTAGGCGAAAGATGTTTTCTTGTGGTTTAGGTCCAAAGGATAAATGCCGATCCCGCCAATGAGTTTATTTTCATACCAGATCGACAAATCAATCCCTTCATCTTTTGATAGTCTTTCAATACTTTCTTTTATGTAATTTTCGGTATCAGCTACTGTCTTATCATCATCCAACCATGGGAGCCATTCGCGAAGATGCGTATCATTCTTTTTTGCCACATCAAAAAGTATTGGTGCATCTTCCAAAACATGTGAACGTAATTCAAGATTTTCTCTGACTGGTAGGATGAGTGTCATGGGATAAGAATAGCAAAGTTTCTATTTTTTGTATAAGAATTGATATGAAAAAGCCCCACGATGTTTTGTGGGGCTTCAGTCGAATCACTCGACTCTGAAAGAACTACTGCTCGGTCATCGGATCTTCACTTAACCGATCGAGAAACATTTGATGGTGAAAAGCTTCCAACTCGGTCGGTTCGATAGACTGCTCGTAGCAGTATCCTTTACCTGTGAGTATATGCTCGTCCTTCTGCTTGGTTGCCCATCGGCAGTGCGGACATTCGAACCATCCACGAGCGATGAGAGTTTTTTGATACTCCCACGCTTCGTTGTAGACAGTCATCGCCCAAGATTTTTCTTGATCAGGAACGATGATGCTATTGATGTGTTTGTAGACATGGGCGTTGAAGCCCAGAAAGTACGCGATTTTGAAATACAACTCTGTGAGCTTCATAAATCTCCTCAAGGAACTTTGATTTTACTCCCGTCAAAACATTCTTCGAGAAGAAAACTTTGATGGAAGGGTGAGTCGTGTTGACCTCACCCAGAAAAAACTAATCTGTGCTGTCGAGAATGTATTGTCGAACATCGGCGAGCGAGCTACCTGTGCCATAGAAATCGGCTTGCCGTTTCGCTTCTTCCTGCTCGAGCTTTTGACTGAAGGGGACAAAGAGTTTTGGATTCTTCTGAACGAGATTCTCTGCGGCCATACTCCAACTCCTCTTGTCCACCTGTCCTTTGTGGTAGCCCGTCACCTTGGAAATCAGGTCCTCAGCGATGACGCGTCCTTCTTCTCTTGAAGCTTGGACATGCATCTTTGTCCGAAGTGCATTCGCACCGCAGAACAAAAATGTTGGGCGCACCCGAAGTTCTCCACTTGGCTCCCAGAATGAATGCGTAGGTGTATTCGCTCGAGAAAACTCCTGAAGTTTGTAGTCACGGACGAGGCATACTGCCTCGGTGGAGTTAATCTGGTTGTAATACAAAATGGGACCAGACTTCACAGCAACCGCAACCATTCTTCTCCCTCGCTGAATTTTCAGACGGCGATTGAGAAACTGTACCAAGCGCTTGATTGCGAAAACAATAATCGCGACACAAACGCCCGATATCACGAGCAGGTCAAACTTCTGAAGAAAATCAAAAAACTGATTCGTAAACATTTTACATCTCCAACTCATCCTATCATCCTCATTCTCCGAAAACCGAGGTTCTCGTGACGGGTGATGGATTTCTGCATAGAATTATACACCCATTTAGGTATAATGTCAAGTATTTTGAACAACAAAAAATGGCTCTGTTAAGCCATAGTTTTGTGAGAGCTCCGCGGGTAGGGATCGAACCTACGACCAGTCGCTTACACGAGTCCTCTCATT
>JAZKAN010000005.1:0-8591 GCA_040389125.1 Patescibacteria group bacterium
TCCTCCATTCCGAGTGACTCGATACGCTGTTTGAGATTTCGCATCACTGCGTTTTCGTATCCTGCGTATGTGTGAACTACATACCAGTTTCGTCCCTCTGCGATTTGTTGTTTTGACATAGGAATTAAATACTAAAAAAATAATAATTAGACGACAAATTTTGCGATGATGAGTTTCAGAAGGTAGTCAAAAAAGCCGAGAAAAAACGAAACGAATACTGAAATAATAATAACAACAAGAGTAAACCCGATAGCCTGACTTCGAGTTGGCCATGTGACATGTTTCATCTCTGTTTTTGTGTCCTGTAGATATGTAATGAGACTCATATATTTGATTAATATTTTCTAATAAACCTTCCCTATTAAAAAACCCCTGCTGGGGAAGTTATTTGTACATATATTACTTTATCTACTTAAAATAGTCAATACACCAAAAACACCCATCTTGTGGGTGTTTTTGCATTTCAAATTATACTTTTTACTTACTCTACCTCATATGTGATCGTGACATTTGAGGTCACTTTGTTCTCTCCAACAGGAAGCTCTGGTGCAACACTTGGTGCCATGCCAGCACCCATGACTGCACTCTGTGACATCATTTTATCGTAATAGATTGGTTGGTTTCCCGTTTCATAGAAATTAATAATTTTTGTAAGTCTGACTCCGAGTGATTTTGAGAGTTCGTTTGCCTTGTTTTTTGCATCCTGAATTGCCTTATCTCGAGCCTCTGCTTGTATTGTATCCTGGTTATCGATTACAAAATCCAGCCCGCTCACATTGGACGCGCCGAGATCAGTCACCTTTGTGAGTACCGTGCCCGCATCTGCTGTTTTACGTACTTTGACTGACACACTCTGATTAACTTCGTAGCCATTAATCACTTGTTTCCCTGGTGGACAGTACCCAGGCGCACAAATAGTAGTGGTCTTGTATTCATATTGTGGATACATATTATATCCCACTGTTTTTATATCTTTTTCATCTACGCCAAGTGCCTTGAGTGCAGGAATTATTGCGTTGATTTTTTTACTTGCCATATCTGTTGCTTCTTTTGTTGTTTTTGCACTTTCAATAACTGAAAATGTAAACTGTGCAGTATCAGGAATCGCAACAGCCTCCCCTGTTCCAGAAATTGTAATCATATTCTGTCCAGTCTGACTTTTGCCGATTGATCGCCATCCTTTAATCGTACTTATTGAAATAACGGCAAGAAAAACTCCAAGAAGTACTACAACCGTCATAATTCCTGAGAAAATTCTATTTTTTTGCTGCTCATTTAAAAATTGATACATGCTTTTTTAGTTAGAAATAATAAAACTAGTATACCACATCATTTGTGACGTTCTATATACGCATCAATTACGTTTTGGAAGAGTGAAAGCACCGTCAGTGGTCCAACTCCACCAGGCACGGGACTTATGGCCGATACAATAGTGCTGACAGATTCAAAATCCACATCTCCACACATTCCCCCCATTGTTTTGTGAATTCCCACATCAACAACTATCTGCCCCTCTCTAACATATGCATCGGTAATGTATTTTGTAACACCGCAAGCAACAATAAGTATGTCCGCTGTTTTGGTTATATCAGCGAGTAGGCGTGTGTGTGAATGACAAACTGTAACCGTTGCATTGCGTTTCAGACATAGTGTAGCAATCGGTTTACCAACCAGATTCGACCTACCAACAACCACCACATGCTTGCCTAATAATTCTATACTGTAATAATCCAGAAGTGACATTACTCCGCGTGCAGTTGCAGGCACGAGTGCGCGTTCAGAGCCACTATGGAGCAATCCCATTTGCCCCGTTCCAAGCCCATCCACATCTTTTTCCAATGCAATACTATCGAGAATTTTCTGTTTATGTAAATGAGCTGGTATGGGGAGTTGCATTATTATTCCAGAAATATTTTTGTTAGCGTTGAGTGTTTCAATGATACCGAGAATCTCATTCTCTGAAACCTGTTCGCCACACTCGATATGCCTCACGGCTACACCTATGGACAACCCGAATTTTTTCTTTTGTCCGATGTACGTAGTTGATTCAGGATTATTTCCGATTTGGATAATCGCAAGCTCTGGCACGGATGATAAGCTCGCAACTTTTTCTTGCATTTGTTTTTTTACACCATCACGCACAATTTTTCCAGAGAGTATGATCATATATTCCTATGAAGTGCGGTAGATATATCTACACACCCGTCTAAATACAAGAACTGAAATATACGATATGAGAGAGCCGAGCGCAATACCCGCGAGAACATCGGAGAGCCAGTGTTCACCTAAATACAGCCTACTAAATGCGATACCGCATACACAGAGGATACACAGACTGTTAAATATAATCCGACCGTGCGGCCTAAAATATCGATCAAAAATATACATGAGCATGCCGAAAAAAATTGTTGACACAGTAGCATGCCAGCTCGGAAAACTATCACCGTATGCATACAAAATCGAGTCGAGTGGACGAGCAATACCAAAATATATTTTGAGTATATACACAACACACGCACCAAACAAAAGTGAACAGATAAATAGTGCTGCGTATTTAAATCCACGCACAAAATAAACGAGTACGGCGATACAAAGTGCAAGCAAAATAAAATAAATAGAAAAATCAAAAAAAGTTGTGAGGAGAATCATGTAGGTTGTCACACCCGCAGTTCGAGCGAGAACAAGATAATTTTGAACAAAGAGATCGATAGAATGCATACAAATATCATACTACAGATTTGCATGAAGGAATAATGTGTGATATTTTTTTAGATGGAGAGAACATGGCACACCCAGAATGTACAGATCTTGCAATTTTAATGGGGCAGATTCCCCGTCGCAATCGAGCAGTTCAAATTACCGAAGATCCTCACACGGACCTAGTGATGAAACGGGTCCGAGAAGATCCGGAAAATGAAAGCAGACTCCTTGTGGTGTTTGCCGAAAACACTGAGGAGTAAGTAAGTCCGATGGCCCGCCGATGTTCGCGGGCCATGTTCATATCTATTTTTCCCACCGTGCAAAAATTCCACACGGTAACAGTCGCTTTGAATCACTTTCCTGAATTGCCATTTCTCCAGATGAGATTGTGCCCCACCGTCCTCCTACCGCAGACTCCAGCATTTGAGCGTAGGTCACATGCGAGTATCCCGACGCATATCCATTGAGCACCACCGCAACGGGCTGTGGAGAAATAATTTTCTGAATACGAACAAGAAGTGGTAGCAAATCCTCCTCTATTTTCCACACTTCGTCTTTTGCACCCTTGCCATACACCGGCGGATCCATAAGTATCACATCATATGTATTTCCTCTTTTTATTTCCCGCTCAACAAATTTTCGTACATCATCTACAATAAACCTGATGGGTGCCTGTGCGATCCCTGATGCATCTCGATTTTTCATTGCCAAATCCACTGCGTATTCAGATGAGTCAACATGACACACCTCTGCGCCAGCGAGTGCACAGGCAATAGATGCGCCCCCTGTGTATCCAAACAAATTTAATACCGAAACTTTCCGACCCGAATCAGTTTCCTTTTTTATTTTTTCTTGTAACCACTTCCAACTAGGTGACTGTTCTGGAAAAATTCCAACATGTTTAAACGATGAGAGTTGTACCGTACAGGTCACACCCTCCAGAGTTACGTTCCAAACATCTGGAATGTCTTTTAACATCTTCCATTTACCACCCGTACTCGCACGTTCAAACCGTGCATGTGCGGAATTCCATACTTCGCGGGAAAGCAGTTTCTGCCAGAGTGCCTGTGGATCTGGACGCGAGAGTAGCACACCCCCATATCGCTCCAATTTTTCTCCATCACCACTATCCAAAAGTTCGTAGTCCACAGAAGACCGAGCAATTAACATTTTTTCAGTCGAGGATAACATATGTTTTAGTCTACTAGTAATTACAGAAAAAGCTAGCATATGCTAGCTTTTTCTGGTTCATTATTTCAAATTAATTAAAACTGATTTATCAAAACGGTTGCCCTTTGGTTTGGTGTTGACTGGTTATGATACACCCACAATCCAACCTCTGAAAAAGTAAATGTATACGTAGCGCCCTTACCTATAGTTTTTGCCTCTGTCAGTCCTGCAAATTTTGGATCCGTATTGTCAGAAATAATACGCATACCGGTATCAGTCATGTTTATAAATCGTATGCTTTTTCCCCGTGGAATTTGAATATCATTTGGAACAAATCCTGCATTTGTGTATTTGATAACGTACACACCGTCTTGTGCCAAATACGAATTACTTGTTGTTTTACTTGCAGATGTTTTTGATGCAGATGCCGATGTGGTTGCAGATTCATTTTGACTCTGATCTGCCCTTTCAGCTTCAGAAGAATTTCTCCAAAAATTAACATATGTAACAATTCCAAAGATAACTAAAAGACAGACAAACGCGATCATCAATTTTTTTTGTGTATTCATCAATATAGTATACTCTACTTTTTTGATATAGAGAAACAAAATGATAGCCTTATTTTTTTAATATGTGTAAATACTCTTTTTTGTATACATGATATAAAATAAAAACTAGAACTGCGACAAGCAACATTCCTTGAATAAGACTTATCATACCGGACACATCTCCCCACGCATCACCGATTGCAAACCCGAGTACTAAAAATATTCCAATTTCCAATGCATTCCCCAGTGTGTCATAGAAAATAAATATATGTGTGGGTACTTTCATATATCCCGAGAGAAAGTTTACTGGTGGCCCGAGAACACCAATGAGACGTGAGAAGAAAATTGTAAGCCCGGCATGATGCTTCACATATTGTTCCAGTTTGGTCAAAAAGGAATACTTTTTGGCGTATTTTTCTCGTATTACTTCGTGCCCATATTTTTTCATCAGAAAATATATCAAAAAATCTCCAAGCACATTGGCACAGAGTGCAGTAAAAAATGAAAAGGTAAAACTAAAATATCCCTGGTTTGAAAATGCTCCAACTGCGGTCAGGAGTACTGTAACAGGCAGTGGTAGAATTATCGCTGATACAAATATCACAACAAATAACGTACTGTACCGATACAGCAAAATATACGAAAGTAAAAATGATAATGTCGGTGTCATATATATTTATGTACGTGTAAAATATTGCACAACCGCACTCTGTAATGCTTGAATAAATGTACTTGAGTCTGTCTGTTCGATTTTTGAATACTTTGAAACTGTAATGCGTGGATACTCTATGTCTGATATATGAAAATAATTCTTTAGATAATCTGCCGGCAAGTTAAATATTGTATTCACGTATTCAAATGTCATCCATGGCTGGAGCACACGCGCATCCTGTGCAGATAGCGATCGATGATTTCTCATTCCCGACCACAATCCTCTATGATACTGCACCGCCTCATATTTTCTTACATACTGATATTGTCGAATAAATGAGAAGCAGAGCACGAGTAATACCACGAGAAGCACTGCAAGAATTATTTTTAATCGGTTGGTCATGGATTATACTATACAATTAAAATGCTGATTTATTACTCCTATAGTAGCATTTTTTAATACCCAAAAATACTTATTCCGAGACACACAACAAAACCCGCATATGCGGGTCGTCGTACGTGGGTGGCCAGAGAGAATCGAACTCTCATTTTCGCTTCCACAAAGCGAAGTCCTAGCCGTTGAACGATGGCCACCATTTTGACAGAATTTCTCATACTACAAAGCCATACGCATTGAGAAACTTCTGCTTTTCTAGAGTATCATGATGTACTAGGTAATGGCAATTGTGACAGAGCCAAGCCAAATTCCTCAAATTATTGTTTTGATGATTTTCATCAACATGATGAACTGCTAGAATTCTAATATCCCTCTTTTCACAACGCATACATTTTGGAGTTTTTTTATTATCAAGTAGAATATTCCGATACATTGAGAATCCACCTTTCCACATTGCATGTTTATTCCCACTAAATTCAGTATTTCTCCATTTTGTCTGACAGGATTTACTACAGAAATATTTTTTACTTTTCGAGCGTTTAACCTGCGTTGGTGTTTTAAAAATTTCTGTATTACAAACAAAGCATGTAACCTGAATGCTTGTTTTTGAACCAACATGTTTACAATTTCGAGAGCAATACACACCCCACCCTTTCAATACATGAGAAGGTCGTGGATAAAAACCTGTATCACAAATTTTGCATTTAACGAGCGGCATATCTTTTTAATTTTGTATCAAACCCATTCACAACATCTTGATAATGATGAACTAAAAAGTTATGACAAAGACATACTAGATTTGTTAGATTATTATTTTTTCTATCTCTATCTATATGGTGAACAGCAAGTACTCACGAGTCACCTTCCTTACACAAAAAACAATTTTGCAACCGACCTTCCCTTTTCATCATGATTTTGTACGATTTTCCTCCATGTATCCAGTTTGGATGATTTGAAGTCCTTTGCTGTACTCCTATCCATGTATTAGCACAAATCCGACTGCAAAAATGATGTTTACTTTTTGATGCTTTTATATCTTTTAGTGATTTATATGTCTTTTTACCACAAACAAAACAAGAAAAAACTTTCCCTTTTCTAGTAGCTTGCTGGGAGCAAAATTTAGAACAAAAATTCTTTGCACTCAATTCTATTTGAGAATTTTTCTTGGTAAATTTATTACCACAGAAATCACATAGTACCTCCGCCATGTTTTAATTTTATCACAAAAATGCACTGCGTAAATACGCAAGTTTGTGGATAATTTTGTGTAGATGGTTTTTACTTCTTCATATCCCCTCGTATCATCGCCACCGCCTCGTTTACTGTTGTCATAAACTGCGCCGGGAAAATAATTGTTGAATTTTTCTCGACGCTTATTTCTGCCATTGTCTGCAGTGTTCGGAGCTGAAGTGCAACCGGGTGGAGTGCCATGAGATCCGCTGCCTCACCAAGTTTCTGTGCAGCCTGAAATTCTCCTTCTGCTGCCACTATTTTTGCACGACGCTCTCGTTCCGCCTCGGCTTCCTTTGCCATCGCTCTCTGCATGTTTTCTGGTAGTGTAATGTCTTTGATTTCTACCGCCGTGACTTGCACTCCCCACGGTTCCGTATGACCATCAATCACATCTTTGATCTGCATATTAATGTCGCCCGTCTGCGATAGAAGCTGATCAAGCTGAAATTGTCCCACAACATTTCGAACAGTTGTCTGACTGATCTGATTGACTGCAGAATACACATCCTCAATTGCAATCGTAGCTTTGACTGGATCAACGACGTGGTAGTACGCAACCGCTGCAATATCAATCGACACATTATCTTTAGAAATAATTTTCTGCGACGGAATCGCCATCGTAATCGTACGCAAAGTCACGCGTGTCATTTGCTCAAAAATTGGGATGAGAATGATGAGACCTGGACCTCGCGTCCCTCTACATTTTCCAAGAAAGAATATCACTCCACGCTCGTATTCCTTGACCACACGAAGTGAAGTGAGGAGAAGAAATACAACAATACCAATAATAATTGGCCACATATGTTTTATAAATTAGTGGATAATACATACAGTATAGCAAAAATTGAGTTTTGTTTCCTGGGCACACAAAAATCGCATAACGCGGTTTATTTGTGCTCCGTCTGGATGATATTCGAATGAGTTTGACAAAAGTGACACTTAATCCTAATCTGAAACTAGAGGAAAAGACAATGGGAAATCATGAGTACTGCGAAGAATGTGGTGAATCAAATTTTCATTACAATCGACCTTGTGATCCAGAAAGAAAAGCAAAGTACCAAAGAGAGATAGAGCAAAAAAAAGAAAGAGAGGTGAGAGGAAAACAGGCCGCAGTTTCAGCTCTGAAAAAACTCAAGAAATTGGGCTATGAGGGAGAAATCGACCAACATGGAGATATTCGCATCAGCAAATACTCTCTAATAAAGTAACATCATCTGAAGGATCGTCTCAAATGTATGTGAGACGGTCCTTTTTTCTTAATTCTATTCCACTCTGCACAGAACGACACTCAAACAAAATTGGAATTAGATAATAGAAAAGCCACCCATTTCTGAGTGGCCTTGTCCGATTTTCTCTCGACTATATGATTGGGTTAGGCGTCCCTCTGTCTGTGGACTCGCCGCCCGCGCTTTACTCATCGGATGTCGGTGCATTTTTTTCTAGTGGGATAGCACCTTTCCCGGGGGCCGTTTCTCTCTCACAAAGAAATATAATCCTCGTGATAGAAAAGTCTTGCCAGTGTGAGAACCTCAATAAAAGAGAATTCTCTTCGACTTTAGTCATTTAGGATGACCACACCCTGCGCTTTTTTCATGAAGTTGCAAGTCTCTCCAGTTACTGTTTCAGTGATTGGCCGACCCGTCAGTTTCCGGACGGGACCAAAATCTATACGGCTTTCCTCCTGCCGATGTAATAATCATTCTGAGTATATTATATACCATTCAATATATATTTGTCAACTAATTTTTGATTTTCTTTATATAAATACAAAATAACGGCTCTATTAAGCCGTTATTTTGACTGGTGCCCAGGAGAGGACTCGAACCTCCACACCTTACGGCACACCCACCTCAAGGGTGCTTGTCTACCAATTTCAACACCTGGGCATATTT
>JAZKAN010000006.1:0-50010 GCA_040389125.1 Patescibacteria group bacterium
TTTGCCGTCTTAGCTCAGTTGGTAGAGCAATACTTTTGTAAAGTATGGGTCCTCGGTTCGAGCCCGAGAGACGGCTCAATAAAAATGAGACCTTGTCAATGGTCTCATTTTGCTATCCACAGTTTGATATAGACAGGTGAACGATTGTTCACTTATAATTAAGGAATGGAAAAGTTCTATAATGACAGAGATTATGTGCAAAAACAAAGTCTTTTGACTAAATTGAGTTGGCAGAAAGGAGAGCGTGATCATTTGAGAAAAAGAGAAGTACGCACCTGTATTCGTCCAGGATGTAAAAATAATTTCACCACTATACATTGGAATCCTAAAAAATATTGCGGTCGGAGTTGTGCGGCAAAAGTTAACAATATTGGGCGAATCATGTCTCTTGAAACAAGAACGAAAATTGCAGGAGGAAAATTGAGAGAAAAGAAATTTTGTATGCGCTGCAATATTACTCTAGGTAGACAAAATAAATATTGTTCCCCTAAATGCCATTCGGACTATAATTATTATCATTTTATAGAACTGTGGAAGAAAGGTGAGAAAGATGGAGGCATAGGAATAAATGTACGAAGTATTTCAGGATATTTGCGACGGTATTTATTAGAAAAATATAATAACAGATGTGGTGAGTGTGGATGGAATAAAAAGCATCTGATTACTGGCACTGTGCCTCTAGAGATTGATCATATTGACGGTAATTCAGAAAATAACGTGGAGACAAATCTAAAATTACTTTGTCCAAATTGTCATGCACTTACTCCATTTTTCAAGAATTTAAACAGGGGAAAGGGAAGAGAATGGAGGATGAAAAAATATACCAAAAACTAACTTTGTGCCCAGAGTGGGAATCGAACCCACATCCCTTGCGAGACACGATTTTAAGTCGTGCGCGTATACCAGTTCCGCCATCCGGGCAAATTATTTAATTGTTGGAGGCCTGGGCGGGAATCGCACCCGCGCATATCTCTTTTGCAGAGAGACGCCTTTCTACTTGGCTACCAGGCCGATATCTTACTCTTCTTTAGGTGCTTCTAAGTCTTCTGCACTATTCTCTGTAGTAGGAATTGCATCCTGTAACAGACTATCTATTTTCTGGCGGTTTTTCTCTCCA
This sequence comes from Patescibacteria group bacterium, assembly GCA_040389125.1. Taxonomy (GTDB): domain Bacteria; phylum Patescibacteriota; class Minisyncoccia; order Phycocordibacterales; family DATDWN01; genus JAZKAN01. The sequence goes on from JAZKAN010000006.1 coordinate 1,118, forward strand.
AGATCGATCGCAAAATCCATCTGGGGGATACGACCGAGCTTGGAATTGTCTTTTATAAACTCCTTGAACTCACTTCGTTTTCGCTTGGCGAACTCGAGAGCGGTTTTCTGGAGTTGCTCACTATCTGGAAAGACCGTGAATAAAATAGTAGCACGTTTTCCGTCATGTGACAGCTCTACACGAGTTACAGTGAGTAGTGCAGCTGGGCTCGCATTGAGGGACAGAAATCGTGCCCCAAGGCCGTGCAAAATATCAGAAATTCGTTCGTTGCGTATGCTCATGTTATTTTTCGATAATGATAAAGCTTTGTATATGATCTCCAGGAGCGATTTCCACTTTGGATTCGATCATAGCACCAAACTCCTTGCCCTCCAGGACCTCTGTAGTTTTGGATTTCTGTTGCTGTAATTCGCGGACCTTGCCTACGCCGATTTCTGCATCGCGACGCATGATGCGCACCTCGGCACCCTGCATGATACTACCACTTTCGACACGTCCACCAAGGATTTGTTTGTCTTTTACTTTGCTAAAAATTTTGAGTATTTTGGCAACGCCTGTAGACTCCTCGACTTTCATTTTCGGTGTATTTTCAACGAGCGCCTCTCTGAGCCAGTCAGTCAGTTTGTAAATAATATCAAATGTATTGATTTTAATTTCATTTCGATCCGCGAGAGATTTTGCTGGCGCATCTATTTTAATATTAAATCCGATCACGAGTGCTTTTGTGTGACCATCCGCGAGACGAATATCACTTTCTGAGATTGTGCCAATACCTGAGCCGATAACCTGAGCACTAATACGCTCTGTTCCAAGTTTTTGAATCTCGTGGAGTACTGCCTCGAGACTTCCGCCGGTATCAGCTTTTACAATCACAGGAATTTTGTGGGTTGATGTTATTGAGAAGTTTGATTGTGCACCGTTGCTATTGCTGTTGTGAGTATCTGTTCTCTTTTCTTTTTGTTTCTCAACAAATGCAACCGCCTCCTCACGAGTTTTGAATGCCTGGAAACTTTCTCCAACTTCTGGCAAAATATCCCAGCCAATAAGTTTTATCGGACTCGAAAATGTTGCAGATAACAGATGAACCCCCTGAAAGTTTTCCATAATACGTACCGGTGTTGAGGCGGAGCCAGATGCGATGTACATACCCTTTTCCACTGTACCGTTTTTTATGATACATGTTGCAGAAATGCCTTTTTTGATATCGCGATTACTCTCGATAACTATACCTGATCCGGGGAGTGATCTGTCCCCAGTGAGTGCTTCGAGTTCTGCAACAAGGAGGATCATGGTGAGAAGTTCAGGAACTCCATCACCGGTTTTTGCAGAAATTGGCACGAATGGAATATCTCCTCCGTATCCCTCTACATATATTTCGTTTTCAGCAAGACTTTGTTTTGTACGATCAATATCTGCGCCTGGTTTGTCGATTTTGTTTATTGCCACAATGAACGGAGTTTTACTATCACGAATGGATTTAAAGGCTTCGATGGTTTGTGGTTTGACACCGTCTTCTGCGGATACAACGAGTATCGCAATATCTGCGACACGTGCACCACGTTGTCTAATACCAGAAAACGCCTCGTGTCCAGGTGTGTCAATAAATGTAATGAGTTTTTTTATATTGTCAGTCGTAATGTGTTCTACCTCATATGCAGACACACTCTGAGTAATACCACCTGCTTCATTTAGAGGTTTAGTGCTTTTGCGTATGTAGGCAAGGAGTGTGGATTTGCCGTGGTCGATATGACCCATGATGGCAACAACTGGAGCTCGTTCCGTGATGTGTGTGTTCTGTGTGTTCATTGTGTTTTCTCGTTAGGATTATCATATGCAAATTATGATAGATGTTTTTGAGCGTTTGTAACTACTTCATGTTCTTCCTCGGTAAGTTCAAAGTCACTTCCAAATTTCTTGAGTGGTTTTGAGAATACACTCACTCTCTCGCGAGAATAGAGACTGGAAATAACAACCCCGTCGCCCTTTTCGCTCACAAATGCGGTTGAAAAGCTCTGATTTCCGCCCTCGCCACTACCTTTGAATGGATTGAACCGCACAGTTTCCACTGCTTGCATACTACGTCCGAGACGCGTCTCGATTTGCTTGAAATATGTGATTGATTCGTCTTTAAATCGTGTCAGGTCCGCTACATTTTTGTGAGTGTGTGTCAATGTCTCTTCGAGAGATTTGGCACTACTTCCACCGAGGAGGCGTTTGAGTTTGATTTCTAACCTAACAATCCACAACACGAGCAATACGACAATACTAGAGGCTATGTAGATTGCTAGAATTGGGTCTAAAATCATGACCAGAATTATACATGAAAAATTGTAATTTGCAAAATCTTTCACCAAAAGATTTTGTGTACCAAATACTTTTTTCCGTAGGAAGAAAAGTTTTGGGACCAAAATTTCGTCCTTAATATGATCTTTTTTTCTCAAAACCGAATTTTTATGGTACAAATTACATATAATGAATAAGCACAAAAGAATATTTTTGGATTATGCGTCGTGCACCCCTGTTGCTCCAGAGGTTGTAAGTGCAATGAAACCCTTTTTGGAAGGAAATTTTGCAAATCCATCCGCACTGTATGCAGAGGCAATGGTTGCAAAAGACGCTGTGCTAGATGCCCGAACTCGGATTGCAGGTGTGCTGAACTGTCAAAAGACTGAAATCGTGTTTACGGCATCGGGAACAGAATCCAACAACCTGGCACTTCTGGGAGCTTTCCAGGCACATCGGAGGCCTGATTTTGTGCCACATATTGTGACAACTACTATAGAACATCCTGCGATACTTGAAGTATGTGAGGAGATCAAGGTCTCCGGTGGAGAGGTGACTATAGTTCCTGTTTCGGAAGATGGGGTTGTTTCGGTAATAGATATTAAAAATGCAATACAAGAAAACACTGTGCTGGTTTCTGTGATGTATGCAAATAACGAGATTGGTACAGTGCAACCGATAAGGGAAATCGGAAAAATGATTCGAGATGTGAGACAAAAAAATAATTCCTCACTTCCGTATTTCCACACCGACGCGTGCCAAGCGGGGTTGTATTTATCACTCGATACCTTGAAACTTGGTGTTGATATGATGACGCTTGATGGGATCAAAATGTACGGACCGCGAGGTATGGCGATGCTCTACGTGCGAAACGGAATTGAGTTACATCCACTCATGCATGGTGGTGGACAGGAACGGGGACTGCGAAGTGGTACAGAAAATGTGCCGGGAATTGTGGGACTGGCAAAGGCAATCGAAATTGCAGATGAAATGCGAGAAAGTGAGTCGGCACGACTCATTCATATCCGTGATTACGCAATTTCGGAAATTTTAAAAACATTTCCAAATGCAACACTGAATGGATCTGGAACAGAGCGACTACCGAACAACATCAATATTTGTTTTCCAGGACTCGATGCAGAGTTCGCTGTTATCTCGCTCGATGTGGCTCAGATTTCCACATCCTACTCCTCGTCATGTCGAACTCTTTCAGAAAATTCGTCTTCGTATGTGATTTCAGCTTTGAATAAGAAAAATTGTAGCGAATCCAGTCTGCGATTTACAATGGGTAGGGAAACAACCCGAGAGAATATTAATGAACTTATTGTAGCTTTACAAAAAATTGTAAGGTAAAACGGGTTGCCTTAGGGGCAACCCGTGGATGAAGACGGGAAAGCTAGTCACTTTCCTGATTTGAAAGTTTTTGATCAAGTAATTTTTCAAATCGGCTTAGCTTTTCCTCGAGGAGGGTTTTTTTCAGTTCCTCCTCCATAACTGATTCTTCTGAGGGGATAGTGACATCAGTTAGTGGAATCAGGCCGGCAGGTACTTCGGGTACTTCATCTTTTGGCATAGTATTTTCCATTGATAATTCAATCATATTTTGTAAATAAGTCAAGTTTTATTGTATTTTAATTATTTTTCTTTTTGCTTTTTCTTCCGTATGAGTTACAAGAATTTCCTCGTGTACGATCTGTTTTCCAACAGCTGTAATTGATTTTATTGTATCGATATAGGAAAGATTTCGAGGTAATTTTGCTTTTGATCTTACTTTTTCCTCAAGTTCAGTAAGTTTTTCAATTATTAAATCTGCATTTATTTGTTCAATTACACCATGTTCAACTGAATCATGTATTTTCTTTTTTAAAATTGTACCGTATTTTGCAAGTAACCACGCCTTATGCTTGTTGGTCATTTTCTCCAGGTCTAGTCGCTCGATAAACCTATCCGGATTAAATCCGTTTGGATCAGTACATAAATCAAGTAGAAGTTCTTCAATATCGTCTACATTTTCAGAAAGCATTTCAATCGTAAGTCCTGGCGGAATTCCATCAGAATATTCCTTTTCGAAACTTTGAAGGTCCATAACACTCGATTTTATCCAATCTGTATGTGCTTTTGTAATATTATCCTGCTCTTCTTTTGTTGGTATGCTTGATTTGATTTGGATTAAGTTCATTATGGCAACATGTGTTTCTCCATCCAATTCTTCAAAAATACATTCAATTAGATCAATTTTATTTTCTGCATCCAGGGAATGTTCGAAATAAAAGCCATATTGTTGGGACGGATTACTCTCCAAGAGATTTTTTCTAGAGCGAATGAAGTAGATTACATTTTTAATGGCATTTGAGTGTATATTTCCTCGTGCTTCTTTGTTGTTTTTTGCATCATTTTCAAATATCTTTCTATGTAAATCAAGATCAATATCAAATTTTCCTGATTCTCGTGATACATATTCCTTAAAACCAATATTAAATTGCCGTATTACAGAGTCTATTTCTATATCAGAAAGTTCTTGAAGTTTTGAAATAAATATATTTTCCACCTCAATAAATTTTCGAGTGTTATGATGAGAGCCAATCTGAATTATTGAATTTAAAAAGAATTCGTATAACTTGTCATTATGTAGTAAAGTTTCTTGTGCAAGTCGAAGACTCTCATTTCGATCTCTTTCTGATTGAGGAATATCTAGTCTCTCAAGCTTTCTTTCTCGATGTGCTTGGGGTGTATCTGTATTTTCTATAGTATGTAGCTGGGGAGTTCCTTCGGATTTCATAATAATATTAGTCTACCAGAATTTGAGCAGTTTACCACTTCGATAGGGAATGCTATCATATTTACATATGGAAGATCTCACCAAACATCAAACAATTCTCCTTGTGCTTCTTGTTAGTTTTGTGACATCTATTGCCACGGGCATTATGACGGTATCTCTACTTCAGCAAGCACCGGTTGAAATAACTCGGAATATAAACAGCATTGTTGAGAAAACAATTGAAACAGTCACGCCAGCCAGTATTTCGAATAGCATTTCCAAATCTTCTGGTAAGGACACCACAACCACAACCACAGTTGTAGTCAAAGAAGATGATTTAATAGTTGCTTCAATAAATAAAAATATAAAAAGCGTTGCAAGAATTTCTGATATTGACCGACTGTCGGGCGAGAGCACGTTTTATGGGATCGGACTTGTGGTAAATAAAGATGGAACAATAATGGGGGTACGAAGATCGATTGATCTCGAACATATGTATACTGCAAAATTGAGTGATGGTACAGAAATTACGCTTGCTCCACAGGGCCTCGATAAAAAATCAAACTTCATTTTGTTTAAAATCGTACAGCCAGAAAAAGCCAAGAAGACTGATTTTATACCAGTATCATTTGCTGCTTCTGATGCACAGCTCGGACAGACACTCATTAGTCTCGGTGGTGACACGTCGAATGCAGTTTCCGTGGGTAGGGTATTGTCGCTCGTTACAAAGGATTCTACCGTTGCATCATCTACTGTAAAAAGTATTGTAGGTATCGACACGGATGTTTCGTCACGAGATATCGTCCTCGGCAGTCCACTCTTCAATCTATCTGGAGACGTAGTTGGTCTTAAATTATCGCTCGAAACTCAAAAACAATTCATTCCCGTATCACTGTTAAAAAGAGAGCTTGCCAATTTGACAGAATAGCGGTATGGAGGCGGGGATTGATTGACTAGCACACAAAAAGTAGTATAATGTGGCTGGTTTTCCATTATTTCAGCATCTCACGGTACACGGTGGAATTCCATAATTTAACCTAAAATACTATGCCACCATTTAATCATTTTACAACAAAAGCCAAAGAGGCGATTCGCAAAGCTCATGAGCTTGCAATTGAACGTGGTCAAAACCATGTTAACCCACTTCATCTTCTGACTGCTCTTATTTTACAAGAAGAGAGTATTGTTTCGTCTATTTTAGACAAACTAGAAGTTGATACGATATTGCTTACAGATTCACTTTTGGATGCTATTGAGGGTACAGAGGCGGGACAAACACTTTCTGCGTCGTACCAGATTTACCTTACGCCAGAATTGGCACAGGCAATTGAAACTTCGGGCAAAGAAGCGTCTGAACTTTCTGATGAATTTGTTTCGACAGAACATTTGTTTATGTCAGTAATAGAAGTACTAAGTCCAGCACGGGATTTACTCCTCAAATTCAAAATTGATAAAGATGCGGTACTCCGTGTAATTGATGAGATTAGAAGTACAAAAACTGTTGAGCATGATGCACCAAAGAAATTCAAATCACTTTCAAAATATACTCGTAGTCTGACTAAACTTGCACAACAGAATAAACTTGATCCAGTTATTGGTCGTGATGACGAGATTTCTCGTATCATTCAGATACTGTCACGACGCACAAAAAATAATCCAATTTTAATTGGAGAGGCTGGTGTCGGTAAAACTGCAATAGTAGAGGGACTTGCACAACGAATGTCTATGGGAGATGTGCCAGAGTCACTCAAAGACAAGGAACTTGTGTCACTTGACCTCGGACTTCTCATTGCTGGTACAAAATACCGCGGTGAGTTTGAGGAACGTCTCAAAAATATTTTAAAGGAAATTGAGAAATCAGATGGAAAAATAATCCTTTTTGTAGATGAAATTCATACGATTGTGGGAGCGGGATCTGCAGAAGGTTCGATGGACGCATCAAACATGCTCAAACCTGCTCTTGCGCGTGGAGAATTACGTGCAATTGGTGCAACGACGCTCAAGGAATATCAGAAACATATTGAAAAGGACCCTGCGCTTTCACGACGATTTCAGCCAGTGTACGTCAATGAACCAAGTGTTGATGATGCCATTACAATCCTCCGAGGACTGAAAGAAAAATATGAGTTATATCACGGCGTGCGTATTACTGATGAGGCTGTAAATGCCGCAGTGCATTTGAGTAGTCGATATATTACAGACCGATTTCTCCCGGACAAGGCAGTTGACCTGATTGATGAGTCCGCATCATTTTTGAAAATTGCGCTTGAAAATATGCCGCCGGTACTTCAGGAGGCACATTCAAAAATAGTGAAATTGGAAATCGAAAGAGAGGCTCTAAAAAAAGAAGCTGATCCAAAGACAAAAATTCGTATTAAAGAAATTGAGAAGAAGATTGCTGATCTAAAAGAAGAGACACGAGAGATTGATCTCAAATGGAAAAACGAAAAAGAAATTGTGTCGGATATTAAATTACTCAAGAAACAACTAGAGGAGCTTCGTCGTGAAGCGGAAACAGCAGAGGCCAAGGCAGATCTGTCGCGAGCAGCTGAAATTCGTTATGGCAAAATTCCTGCACACGAAAAGGATCTTGATACTAAATCAAAACGATTGAAAAAGCTTCAGAGTTCACGGAGAATCCTGAAAGAGGAAATTACAGAAAATGATATTGCAGGTATTGTGTCCAAATGGACAGGAGTGCCGGTAACACGCATGCTCGAGGAGGAGGCAGACAAACTGCATCGAATGGAGGATGTGCTCACAGAGCGTATTGTGGGTCAAAAGGAGGCTGTTCAGAAAATTTCTGACACAATCAAACGTTCACGTGCGGGGATTTCAGACCCCAACCGCCCGATCGGTTCATTCCTATTTTTGGGTCCAACAGGTGTAGGAAAAACAGAATTGACCAAGGCTCTCGCACAGTTTATGTTTGACGATGATAAATCACTCATACGTGTAGATATGTCAGAGTTTATGGAAAAACACAGCGTGTCAAAACTAATCGGCGCTCCTCCGGGATATGTTGGTCATGAGGAGGGTGGAAATATTACAGAAATGGTTCGTCACCGTCCATACTCGGTTGTACTTTTTGACGAAATTGAAAAGGCGCACCCAGAGGTGTTCAATATTCTGCTTCAAGTTTTAGATAACGGACGACTGACCGATGCCAAGGGTCGTGTGGTGAATTTCCGAAACACCGTTATTATTTTAACTTCAAACATTGGTGCACGATACATCGACAAAATGGAGAAAATTGGTTTTGCATCAGACAAAACTGACAAGGCAAACTACGAGGATGCAAAAGCAAAAGTAATGGAGGCACTCAAGGATCATTTCCGACCAGAGTTTCTAAACCGTCTCGATGATATTATTGTCTTTGATATATTGAGCAAAGAGGCAATAGAAGAGATTGTAAAAATCCAGGTAAAAATAGTCAGCGACCGTCTCGCAGAAAAGGAGATTAAGCTTGTACTTACGGAGAGTGTGTACGCACATCTAGCAAAAGAGGGGTACAGCCCTCAGTATGGTGCACGACCACTCAAACGACTCATTCAAACCAAAATTCTCACACCGATTGCCTCTCTCATGGTGGGCAAGGGTGTAATGAGAGGAGGTGTTGTGAACGTAGATTTCAAGGGTGGAGAATTTGTATTCGAAGTAAAAAAAGGCAAAAAAGGTGCATTTGTGAGTGGGGGATTTGTGAATGAAAATGTAATGTCAAGGTAGGGAGTTTCTAACAATAAAAGCTATGGAAACAGAGTTTTTATTGTTATTCATTGTAGAGTGGTCAATTGCAGAAAAGGTGGATTCCAAGTATAATAGTGAGATGGCACATCGGTGGACAAAAATTGAGGAAAACAAAATTCGTTCGGAATTAATAAATTTGTACGTTACTGAAAATAAAACACTGAACGAAGTTTCGGTAATATTGGGAATTTCGGAGTCAACTGTTTTTCAGAGGTTGAGCAGACTAGGCATAAAGTCTCAACCGTATCTGAAACCAAATTATTTAAGAAAACCGAAAGATGTTCAACTTCCAAAAAAATATTCCGAGGATTTGGCTGAGTTTTTTGGAATTATGCTTGGTGATGGACACGTTAGTCACTTTCAAGTTGTTGTAAGTCTGGGCAATAAAGAAGTGTCTTATGCTGAGTATGTACGTTTATTTGTGAGAAGTATTTTTCATACAAATGTAAGAATTGCTACCAGAAAAACCGGATATCGGGATGTGTATTTTGGTTCAACGATTGTTACTTCATGGTTACGAAAAGAAGGATTGGTTAATAATAAAGTTAAATCTCAAGTTGATATTCCTGAATGGATTTTTCAGAGTCAGGAATTTATGGAACGGTTTTTAAGAGGGTTTTTTGATACGGATGGATCTGTATATAAGTTACGATTTGGGATTCAGATTTCTCTTACAAATCTATCCACTCCATTACTTGTCTCTTTACGTAAACTTCTTTTTGCGTTAGGATATAATCCATCAGAGATAAGTGCTGATAGGGTTTATCTTACGAGGGTCGCGGATGTCGAGCGTTTCTTTGTTGAAATACAACCAAAGAACAAAAAACATCAGGAGAGGTATAATCAATTTATCTCTAAATTAAGTGGGCAAAATGCGTAGATCGGATAGTGGCTATTCCAGGAGACTGTAAATCTCCCGCCTTCAATGGCATCGGGGGTTCGAGTCCCTCTCTACGCACAATAGTTGCTTTTTTCCTGCATTTTAGGTATGCTACAGAGTACTTAAATATAAACAATATGTCACAAGACCGATTAATTCCACTGCGAAACAAAGCCACTGGCGAAGTATACTGGACTTCAAAAAACAAGAAGAAAGTTGAGCGAAAAATAGAGCTCAAGAAGTACAGTAAAAAACTCCGAAAAAGAGTTACATTCAAGGAAGCAAAGAAATAAAACAAAAACCACCGTATGGTGGTTTTTGTTTTATTGGCGGGAGATGGAGGAATCGAACCCCCGACAAGGCGTTTGGAGTGCCTCGTTATACCACTTAACTAATCTCCCTTATTGAACTCATGCTATCACATATTTCTAACATTTAAAAACGACACGCCCGACTCCTTTTTCAGGAGGCGGGCGGTTGGTGTGGGGTGTGGATGACAAGTGTCACATCCCCACGATTTACGTAAGTGACAGTGCATTGTTTAAAGTGCAAGTCGTAGACATCGTGGATTTCACAAAACCCATCCGAGTCAGTTGAAGGAACTCCACAAACACGACAGGAACTGTTATCTATCGGATGGAGAGCAGGTTGTACATTGGTAGCCATAGCCACCTCCTTCGTACATTAAATCACATACCCAAAATCTTCTCAACTTTAACACCACGTGAACCTTTTAGGAGGAATGTGTATCCGGTAAAGTTCTGACAATCAAACCACACTTTTGTAGAGTCAGAGTCGGGAAACCAATTATGCTGAAAGGATGTATTTTGTAGAGCAACCTCGAAATTTTTTCCGATAAAAATTATTGAATCAAGTTTTTGACTGGCAATGTAATCTACTATTTTTTTGTGTTCGATTTCTGAGTATTTTCCAAGTTCTAACATGTCTCCAAGTACGACACCGCACGGATGTTGTGCAGATGATATAAAACTTTCAAGTGACAACATCATACTAGTTGGATTTGCATTGTAACAATCTACAATATAATTTATATTATTTTTGGTAACAAATTCAGATCGTTTTGAAGATGGCGTGTAATTGCAAATTGCAGTGAGCCCAGTATTAGTATCAATAGTAAAATAATTTCCGACTACAATCGCTAGATTTATATTAATTAGATTATAGTCTCCTGCAAGATGAGTTTTGTATATTTTATTTTCAAATGTGATTGTAAGAGGTAAGGATTCAACAATTTCAAAACTTCCTGAGCCGTACCAATGAATTACATTTCCTTCGGAATCTTCCACTAAATCTGTCTGGTTTTTATCAACAAACACCTCACATTTATTTCCTCGTGCCCAGTCATATATCTCTTTATTAGCTTGTCGCGATCCTTCTGGTGATCCAAAACCTTCAAGGTGGTCCATACCATTGTTAGTAACCACCACATGTGTAGGTTGTAGAATCTGAAGTAAGTCTAGATGCTCGTGTGGATGATTTGCGCCAATTTCAAATACTGCGATTTCTGTGTCTCTCGGCATTGAGAGAATTGAAAGCGGTACACCTATATGGTTGTTCAAACTTCCGTGAGTTGCGTGCACATTGTATTTTGTTTTGAGAACATCACGAGTTAGTTCCTTGCTGGTTGTTTTGCCGTTTGAACCACCAATTGCAATGAGTGGAATGGTAAACAGTTTGCGATATTCCTGAGCGACAGACTGTAGAGTTTTGACAACATCAGAAACAAGGATAACATTTTCGGTTGTGGCATATAGAGGATTTTGTGTTACTACTGCCAAAGCACCCTTTTCTAATGCATTTATTGTAAATGCGCTCCCATCAAATGTCTCCCCAGGTATTGCAAAAAAAACCGTCTCAGCAATATTGCCACGAGTGTCTGTGGAGACACTATAATTACACTTTTTCAAAATTGTAATAATCTGATCCAGTTTGCTCATATATTACACATACTAATTCAAATTAAACCATTTCGCTACTGTCTTCTCAATTTTTTCCTTCTCACTTGGATTATACCAATTGATATTTTTATCCCTTTTGAACCATGTCATTTGGCGACGGGCATAGCTCCAGATCTCTGATTCGAGATGTTGGAAAAATTCTGTTTTTGATATTTTGTTTTGAGCCAGTTGTGCCAAGTAGCGATATTCGAGTCCAAGTTCCTGCATGCGTTTCCAGGATAGGCCAGAATCATGCAGTTTTTTAGATTCCTTAGCCATACCAACTTTCATGCGAGCCAATAAGCGATCGCGAATCCGCTTTTTAAGTTCTTCGTCTGGTTGCGTCAATCCGATTTGCAGAATGTTATACGAATTTTTTTGTTTGCGGAGTTTCGGTACAGTTCCAAGGGTCTTGGCGATTTCGAGAGCACGAATAAGACGTACAGGATTGTGTGCATCAACAGTTCTAGCGCGCTCAGGATCAATTTTCTCTAGCATTTTGAAAAGTTCGACAACGCTTTTTCCACCAAGGTTTCTTCGCAGCAAGGTATTTGGTGGTACTTCTGGTAGTACAACATTGTCCACAATTGACTGAATATAGAATCCTGTTCCACCACAGATGATAGGGAGTTTGCCACGCGACAAAATGTCCCGAATTGCAGTATCTGCCTGCTCACGCCACTCTGCAACACTGAACACTTTTTTCGGTGATACAACATCGAGGAGGTGATGCCTCACTCCGAACATTTCTTTTTTTGTTATTTTACCCGTTCCAATATCGAGCCCAATGTACACCTGACGTGAGTCAGCAGAAATTACCTCGCCATTGAATTTCTGTGCGAGCTGTACAGCGAGATCGCTTTTGCCTGTGGCAGTCTGCCCGAGAATGACGAGGATTTTAGGCATATGTAATTACAGATATTGTGCCGGAGGAGGGAATCTTGACTACATTTTTTGCTCGTCGTCACTCACAAAAAATCTAGTCGGCGGATTTTCGACATCGCGTGTTCGCGACGTAAACCGAAAATCCGTTCAAGCCCCTCCCACAAAGCTTCGCTTTGTTTCCTGTGCCGGAGGAGGGACTTGAACCCTCACGAGCTTGCGCCCACAGCATTTTGAGTGCTGCATGTTTACCAATTACATCACTCCGGCAATTCATCAAATCCTATCCTCTTTTTCCAAAAAAATCAATTTTGTGATAAAATTCGGTCATACTTTTTATATGATATTTTATGTCTCAATTTTATAACGACTCTATATTCTGGATTGATGTTGAAAAGATAAGCCCAAACCCGTTTCAACCGAGACGTGAGTTTGATGAGATGCAACTACAATCTCTCGCGGATTCTATACGTCAGTACGGAGTCCTACAGGCTCTTGTGGTGACTCGCAAGGAGGTTGAAAAAGACGACGGAGGACTCGCGGTGCAGTATGAGCTCATAGCAGGTGAGAGACGTTTGCGTGCGTCGAAACTGGCAGGACTGACACAGGTACCAGTTCTCATAAAAGTTGGTGACGAGGCAAACGACCTCATGAAACTCGAACTTGCAATTATCGAGAACATTCAGCGTGAGGATTTAAATCCGGTTGACCGTGCACGTGCGTTCGAGAGACTTTCAACAGAGTTTGGATTCAAACATATCGCCATTGCAGAAAAAGTGGGCAAAAGTCGTGAGTATGTTTCGAACACGCTTCGCCTCCTCATGCTTCCTCCAGAAATTCTCGATGCGCTCAGTCAGGGTAAAATATCCGAAGGACATTCGAGGCCTCTCATGATGCTCAGCGATCGTCCTGACGAACAGAATACTGTGTTCAAGGAGATCATGTTCAAGAAACTTTCTGTACGCGAGACGGAAGCAATCGCGCGTCGTATTGCATATGACAAGATTCGCAAGAAGGGTGCAATTTTGGATCCGGAAACTCAGGAACTGGAGGAGAAACTAACAGAGACTCTTGGTACCCGTGTCTCTATTGAAAAACGTGAAAATGGTGGCAAGATTCTGATTGATTTCTTTTCTGCAGATGATCTTCGTGGAATTTTGGATCTTATTAAAACCAACAAAAAAGCATCATCTCCTACAGAAATGATGGATCGGCACATAGAGGCAAACCCGATTCCACCAGTCAACGGGTGGATACCCAACTATGCAGAGTCAAAACCGGAAATAGTCGAAATGAGTCTCGAAGATATTAAAAATGCAAATAAAAATGTGGACGATAGGTTGCCGGAGGAAATAAAAAAAGAGGAAAATACGGATACGGATGAGATGTATTCGATCAAGAATTTCAGTATCTAAATTTCAAATCTCGTTGAGTGCACTTGCTGTGTAGGCGCATCACGGAGTCCGTGTAGAGACGAGTGCGAGGAAAATTTTCAGCAGAAAATTATTCCGGCGACTACACAGCAAGTGCCGAGAAAGAGATTTGAAATTTAGTTACTTCTTCTCTTTCTCAAGAAAAGCACGAATGTGTCGTTTTGCCATTGTAGTTTTACAGTAGTCAATCCACTTGCGATTTGGCTTTGAGTTTTTCTTTGTATCAATCTCTACTCGATCACCGTTTTTGAGTGTGGTGTAGATTGCCACAAACTTCCCATTAACTTTTGCTCCCACGACATGCAGCCCGATAACAGAGTGAACAGCAAATGCAAAATCAATTACTGATGAATCAATGGGCAGATCGATCACATCACCTTTAGGAGTAAACACAAAAATTCTTTCTTCAAAAAAGTCTGTCTTTACCTCGTCGAGAAATTCATCTTCCCCGATATCTTTTTGATATTCTACAAGTTCCTTGACCCATTTTGGCACATCGTCGAGGTTCAGAGTTGATTTAATTTTTCCAGCATTTTCGTTCCAATTTTCAGTAACGGGTAGAATTTTCTTTACCCACAGCAAACTCGGGTTTGTTATTTTTTGTTTTTTTGGATTTTGCTGATTTTGTTTATATGAAATATGTGATGCAATACCATACTCTGCTTCTTGGGACATCTCCGGAGTTTTTATTTGCACCTCGATTATTCCACCGTCACCAGTAAAAATCGTGGTATGCAGAGACTGATAGCCGTTTGGTTTTGGAAAAGCAATATAGTCTTTGATGCGACCAGGTAGCGGTCGCCAGTTACTATGAATAATTCCAAGTACACGGTAGCAGTCAGCGACAGTTGGTACGATAACGCGGAGTGCAGATATGTCATGTACTTTGTCGATATCTTTTCTCTGTAGTTTTTTGTACAGACTATACAATCCCTTGAGGCGATATTCTGTTTTAAAATTCGTCACCTCATTTTTTGCAAGTTCTTTTTTGAGAGTTTTTGTAAATTTTTCAAGAGCTTCTATTTCTGCACCTTGTCTCTGTTTTACCAGATTTGCCACTTCTGCATACTCTTTTGGAAGCACGAATTTGAACGCGAGATCCTCGAGCTCACGATTGAGTTTTCTGATTCCGAGGCGGTAGGCGATAGGTGCATAGATTTCGAGTGTCTCTGTCGCAATGCGCAGTTGCTTCTCGACCGGCACATACTCGAGCGTTTGCATATTGTGTAGACGATCACAGAGTTTGATAATGAGCACACGAATATCCTGCGACATTGCCACAAAAAGTTTACGGAGACTTTCCGTATGGTGTTTACCCGTACCACGATACTTTATTTTTCCAAGCTTGGTCACTCCCTCGACAAGAAACCGAATTTCCTTGCCAAACTCCTTTTCAATTTCCTCGGCAGAAACAGGCACATCTTCAATAGTGTCATGTAGGAACCCTGCAGAAATAGTCGTCGCACCCATACCAAGATCCGCAAGATTTTTGGCAGTAGCAAAAAGATGATTGAAATACGGCTCGCCACTTTTTCTTTTTTGCTCCCCATGCGCCTTGGCAGCAAAATCATACGCCTTGCGTACTAATGCCATATCGCTATCCGTCGGATTGTGGAGTAATGAGATTATCTGTTGAATATCGTTTGCCATATTCTGATTATACATACAAAGTGGTTGTTTGGAGAGGGGATTGACAAACGACTCCAATGGGTGTATAATACCATATAGGAGAGTACTCTACACATGACAAGCGAATCGAAAAGGATTTTTGTTATTTGTGCAGTTTTTGGTAGTCTTATCGGATTCTGTGCGACAAAAATGTTTGCGTATCAGCTGGAGATTTCCGGCTATCGCACACAAATTCAAGAAGTTTGTCGTACCTTCGAAGAAGTATCCGACTGGGTTCCTGCTGGAAAGCAGGAGGTCAAAATCTCATGCATTGACAGTTCGTCCAGAAACGAGATTGTAATCCGTCTTTGGGGTGTAGATCACAACCAACCGATAATTGGGTATGTGATTGAAAGGGATGGGCGTAGGGAACCATTCAAATCCCTGGACTTTCAATTGAAGAAGTAATTTTCCCGCCAGCACGGCAGAAAGACTGTCGCTCGGCGGGATTTCTGTTTACAAATTTAAATAATAGAATCACCACTAAACAAATTTCACTCATACATTTTCAGAGCATCCGCAGACCTTGAGCATGGTTTTGTCAAAGTCCCGAGTATTCTCGGGTTCATTGACAAATCAAGGTCGAGGACCGAAAAAACCTTTCGCAGGAAAGGTTTTTGTCTCTGAAAATGTATGAGTGAAATTTGTTTAGGAGTTACTCAGCTTTCTTTTTCTTTGCGAACCCTCGCTTCTTTTTCTCCTGTGCAAAAATCTCGAGAGCACGAGGAAGTTCGATCGTATACACATCATCATCCTTGAGTGATCGGAAATCCTTTTGATGTACAACATACGGACCAAACATTCCAATATTCGCAGTTATCTTTTCTCCCGTATCCGGATGAACACCCAGCACACGAGGCAAAGTCAAATACTTGAGCGCATCCTGTAGCGTAATCGTCTCCGGATCCTTGCCCTTTGGCACACTCGCCATTTTTGGCTTTGGTAGTTTTACTGCTTTTGGCTTTTTGATTTTCTTTCCGTTTTCATCAAACTCGGGTACAGCTTTTGCAGATGACTTTTTCGGCATTTCACCGAGCTGTACATACGGACCATATCTGCCGATGAGCACAAAAATAGGCAGTCCCGTTTCCGGATCAATTCCGACTGGTTCATCTTTTTTAATTTCCTTGCCTTCCATGGTTAGTGCTCCCTCGCAGTCTGGATATCGAGCGCATGATAGAAATTTACCACCACGAGAAAGCTTAATAATCATTTTGCCACCACACACAGGGCATTTGAATTTTGGATCAGCATCACCAAGGTTTGTGACCTTGTCCATTTTCTCTTTGCTTTTGACCTCGGCAAGAAATGGCTTGTAAAACGTCTTGAGCATTTTTGCATATTCCTCTTTGCCTTCTGCGATAAGGTCGAGACGGTCTTCCATGTCGGCAGTAAAACTGTCACTGATATATCCGCCGAAATTGGCTTCGAGAAAACTAGACACAACATCTCCGGTGTCAGTAGGCACAAGTGCCTTGTTTATTTTCTCGACATATCCACGGTCCTCGATTGTTTTAATAATTGAGGCGTATGTCGATGGACGACCAATGCCACGTTTTTCGAGTTCCTTTACGAGACCTGCCTCAGAATATCGTGTCGGTGGTTCGGTATGTTTTTCCTCGGTTAAAACTTTTTGTAAATCCAAATCTTCTCCCACAGTAACTGGTGGGAGTTCAACATCCTCGCCACGCGATGGGGGATCTCCGAGAAGCCAGCCGGGAGAAGTGATGCGAGAACCTGTAATAGAAAAGTCAGGAATTTCTTCACCAGGTTTTGCGTCTTTAATGTTCGCAGTAATTTTCGTACGCAAGGTCTGTGCATCTTTCATCTGTGAACTGACCGCACGTCGCCAGATGAGTGTGTAGAGTTTCTGTTGCTCATCATTCAGTCCCGCCTTCTCCACATCAAAATGTGTTGGACGTATTGCCTCGTGTGCCTCCTGTGCATTTTTGCTTTTTGCTGAATACGTTCTGATCTGCACGTATTCCTTTCCAAATTTCTTCTCGATGACTTGTGTGATCTGACTGAGCGCCATTTGACTGAGGTTCGTTGAGTCAGTACGCATGTATGTAATATGTCCTGCCTCGTATAGTCGCTGTGCAATACCCATCGTACGAGATGGCGCAAACCCGAGTCGTGATGAGGCTGACTGTTGTAGAGTAGAAGTAATAAACGGTGCACGTGGAGTTTTCTTTACATCGGATTCTTTTACATCTTTGACTATCCAGGATCCCTTCTCGGCAATAGTCACAATTCGATCCACACTTTTCTGGTCGAGTGGCTCTTCCTCGCAGATCACTGTAAATGGTACTTTTTTGCTACTCTCTACCTCTGCAGAAATAACCCAAAATGAGTGTGAAATAAATGCACGAATTTCTCTTTCGCGTTCCATGACAATGCGGAGTGCGGGTGATTGCACACGACCCGCAGAGAGTCCGTAACGAACTTTTTTCCAGATCAGTCCCGAGAGGTCGTATCCCACCAGTCTGTCGAGCACACGACGTGCTTCCTGTGCTTGTTTCAGGTTGTCATCAATGTCTCGCGGATGTTGTATTGCCTCTGTCACGGCTTCTTTTGTGATTTCATGAAATACAACACGCTGTGGGTGTTTGAGTCCGATTGCGTCCGCAATGTGCCACGCGATTGCCTCGCCCTCGCGGTCGGGGTCAGTTGCAAGTAATACCACACTTGATTCCTTTGCGAGTGATTTTATTTCTGCTACCACTTTTTCCTTGCCCTTGGATATTTCATAGTGAGGCACGAAACCTGCTTCAATATCAATTGCTGCTTTGTTTGATTTTGGCAAATCACGAACATGACCCACAGATGCGACCACGGTGTATTCACCATTCAAATATTTTGAAATTGTTTTTGCTTTTGCGGGGGACTCGACGATGAGTAGTTTCATCTTTTTATTCATGCTGTTGATTATTACTGTAAAAAATATTTTTTGCAAATCAAAAAAACTCTTTCTCGTCATATGTTTTCTGTCGCCGGAATAATTTTCTGCTGAAAATTTTCCTCGCACTCGCGTCTTCACGCGCTCCGTGATGCGCCAGAAAACATATGACTTCGACGAGTTTTTTGATTTCCACAGATGACGTCGGTTGGGGGATTTGACAAAAAGGGTAAATAGGAGTTCAATTAAATGAGGAGATGACATATGGCTACGGCCACAAAAACCGCATTACAAAACGGCAACACCAAGTATTGCACAACTCAGTGCAATACCTTCGTTACCGCCGGCGATCCTGACAAGATCGAGTACAATGGATCCCGCTTTCATCGGGGATGCCTTGTCAAGACAAATGAGGGAAAGGAGATACTGGCTCTGGTGTGTAAGCGTAAATAGGAGCCAATTTTGATTTGAAGAAGGCGCCCCCGATGTGGTGGCGCCTTTAGTGTTTACAAAATATTTTCAAAACTTTGGAAATATTACTTTAAGTGGATTTCTCCCATGACTTCCTCAATCAGTCCCTTTATTTCCATGGTGGCGAGTATCGTCTGCGTTACATACACAGGCTTGCCGAGTTCGCGAATTATCGCATCACGGGAAAGGGGTTCTCGGAGAATGTTGATTACTTCGTGTTCATCAGTCGAGCAGTCACTGTAGTCTCGTGATTCAAACAAATCGTCATGTGGTCGTAGTCCGAGCGCGCTCACGATATCACTTGACTGTGTGATCGGTGTTGCACCAAGTCGGAGTAGCATGTGAGGACCTTCGGATGTTTTAGAAAAAATAGAGTGGGGAACAGTGAACACATCGCGATTGTATTCAATTGCGTATTTAGAAGTGATGAGTGTGCCAGATTTTAATTCTGCCTCGATCACAAGTGTCGCGTGTGACATGCCCGCAATGATGCGATTGCGTTGTGGAAAGTTTGAAGGATATGACGGTTCCTTATCAGGAAACTCAGATAGGAGTGTCCCGCCACTTTCCACTATTTCTTCGGCAAGTCCTCTATGTTGTGCGGGGTAGAGGAATTTAGGATCGAGACCAGATCCAGGAATCGCGACCGTACGTAACCCGGCATTTAGTGCCGCTCGGTGAGCTATGGAGTCGATTCCGAGTGCCAGTCCCGATACAATCACGATCGGGTATCCACGCAGACCCTCGATCAATTTTTCACATACTGCCTTGCCGTACTCACTGTATTTGCGCGCGCCGACGACAGCCAGGTATTTTATTTCGTCACTGTCCCGATCTGGCAACTCACCCACAATTCGCATTTCTTTTGGCGGATCATTTATTTCAAGGAGTAGTTTGGGAAAGTCCTTTTTATGCAGAGTCTCTATCTTCATATATATAGTATAGCAGAGGATTCTGAAACAATTACAATATATTTAGACTAGATAAATCCCGCAGTTTTCATATTTCCAACTTTGGTATACTATATACATACTATGTTAGATATTAAATTCATTCGGGAAAACAAAGACTTGGTGGCACTTGGTGCAAAGAAAAAGCACATCGAGTTTGATGTAGACGCACTCATTACTACCGATGACAAACGTCGCGAGCTTCTTGCAAGTATCGAGAAAAAGCGTGCAGAACAAAATGAGGTTAGTGAGAAAATTGTACGCACACAGGAGCAATCCGAAAAATCAGATATGATTTCAAAAATGCAGACACTAAAAGTAGAACTGCAAAAAGAAGAGGAAGAACTCAAAACCGTCATGCACGACTGGCAGATGCGCATGGTAACGGTCCCAAACATTCCCGATATGTCAGTGCCAGAGGGCAAGGATGATAGCGAAAATAAGGAAGTGAAAGTCTGGGGCGAGATTCCTAAATTTGATTTTACTCCACGGGATCACATTGAACTCATGACAAATCTCGGTATGCTTGATCTCGAACGTGGTACAAAAGTTGCGGGGTTTCGTGGATATTTTCTAACCGGAGACGGAGCGCGACTTCAGTTTGCCCTGTGGAATTTTGTGCAAGATTTTTTTAATAAAAAAGAAGGATTTAGACCGATGATCGTGCCATCTCTCGTACGACGTGAGCCGTTTATGGGCACAGGCTATCTGCCACAGAGCGAGGAGGATTTGTATAAAACGCAGGACGGTGAATATCTCTCGGGTACAGCAGAGGTTGCAACCATGGCTTTCTATATGGACGAGGTTTTAGAGAAAAAAGATTTACCAATAAAAATGCTCGCATTTTCAAATGCGTTTCGACGCGAGGCGGGTAGTCATGGCAAAGATACAAAAGGAATTTTGCGTGTGCACGAGTTTTATAAATACGAGCAGGTGGTGCTGTGCGAGGCGTCCCATACGGAGTCTGTAAAATACCACGAGGAAATCCAGATGAATACTGAGGAACTAACACAGGCCCTCGAACTCCCATACCATGTCGTAGTAAACTGTGGCGGCGATTTGGGTCTCGGTCAAGTTAAAAAATACGACATCGAAGTATGGCTTCCATCCGAAGGTAAATACCGTGAGACAGGCTCTGCGTCATACTTTCATGATTTCCAAACACGACGACTCAACATCCGCTATCGCGATGACGATGGTAAAATGAAATTTGTGCACTCGCTCAATAACACCGCACTCTCTGGTAGGCCGCTCATTATGATTATCGAAAACTTCCAAAATGCCGACGGCTCGATTCGTATCCCAACCGCCTTGCAACCCTACATGGGAGGGCAAACCATCATCACCAAGCCCCAGTCAAACTAATAATTTTAATCTCGTTGAACAAAAGATTTTCTGGCGCATCACAGAGCGCGTGAAGACGCGAGTGCGAGGAAAATTTCTAGCAAGAAATTATTCCGGCGACAGAAAATCTTTTGAGAATAAGAGATTAAAATTTTAACATTCAATGCCCAAATACTCATCACATCGCCAAGAAGAGTATATAAAGAAAAAACACAAAAGACGACGAATCAAAGTCATTATTTTCTTCGTATTATTTTTTCTTTCCATTGGTTTTCTCATTTGGATTGCACATCGCCCGTCACTGCGTATTTCTGAAGTTGAACTCTCGGGTGGAGTACTCGTGACACAACAGGAAGTTTCTACAGAAGTCATACAATTTATTTCTGGTTCCTACATCTGGGTGTTTCCAAAAAATAACGCACTGCTCTACCCACAGAAAAAACTTGAGAAATATTTGAAGGATCATTTCAAACGTATCGATACAATTCATGTGGATACAAAAAATCTCCACACCATGAGCGTGGAAATTTCTGAACGCAAATCTGAGGCACTGTGGTGTGGCGGTGTTCCAGGAGAAACAGAGGGTGAACAGGGACAGTGCTATTTTATGGATGCAAACAGCACAATTTTTGCAGAAGCACCGCAGTTTTCGGGTGATGCATATTTTAAATACTACGGATTGGTAACGACTGACTCACCCATTGGTTTAGAGTACATGGCGACGAGTACGGATTTTGCTGAACTTTCAAATTTCGTACAAAACGCTCGGAGATTACAAATAAAACCAGAATATGTTGTTGCAAAAGATACAGGAGAATTTACTCTTGTTCTCGCTGGTGGTGGCAAAATTTATTTTGATAATAAAGAACCTCTGACTAAAGTGGCAGACAACCTCGAGGCTCTTCTGCGCACCCCCGCACTAGTCCCGTCTACAAACGCTGATTTGCCGATCGATTATATTGATCTCAGATTTGGTAATAAATTGTTTTATAAACTGAAATAAAAACGAAACGTACCCAGCCAAGTGGCGGGGTACGTAATGAGAGAACTTGCGAGAAATTAGATCAGACCAAGGATGCTCTCAAGTTCTGTCACGTGCAGTTTTCTCTTTCTTGGTCGCATGTATGTGAGGAAAAAATTAACCACGTTTCCGCACGAAAGGTCACTTACCGACTCGATGAAACCAATAACCTGACCGTCTGTTCTTTCTACCAGAACGGAATAGTAGTGGATATTGATTTTCACGGGATGTCCTCCGATGCTACCAATACTCACTACAAGTGGTCTGTTTAGACATCTCACCGACACATGCGAGTTTACTTCCAGTCGGTCAATGAAATATCTGTTTGTGACGATATCTCCTTTAAAGAGATAGATGCAGTCTGTGAGAAGTGTTTTTTCACTATCACTCAGATTTCTAAGAACATGTGCTGCTTCAAAAGCAACGATATCAGCTGGCATTATCTTTTCTCCCCATTTCAAATTACGCCTTTTTGATGATTTGTCAATGTGTGGTACAGTACTTTCATTATGAATTTTTGGCAGGAATTAAAAGCACAGAAAAATGGTGAGCCGATACTTGTCCTCGCACCGATGGCTGATGTTACCGACCCGGCATTTCGACGTATCATCGCCAAATATGGTAAACCAGATGTCATGTGGACCGAGTTTGTTTCTGCAGATGGACTATTTCTCGGTGGACGAGAGGCACTGATCAAGGACCTTGCATACGATGAATCTGAACGACCTATCGTGGCACAGTTTTTTACATCGTCGCCAGAACGCATGATGCAGGCGGGGATGCTCGCGGTGGAACTTGGGTTCGATGGACTCGACATTAACATGGGTTGTCCAGACAAAAGCATCGAGAAACAAGGAGCAGGTGCGGGACTTATAAAAAATCCAACTCTTGCCAAGGAACTGATTCGATCGGCAAAAGAAGGAATTCGTGTCGCAAGTTTGAAAAAAAATATTCCAGAGGACAAACATATTCCTGTGTCCGTCAAAACTCGGATTGGATACAACAAAAATGAACTCGAGACATGGCTACCTGCTCTTTTAGATAGCGAGCCTGCAGTTGTCACTATTCACGCACGTACCCGCAAAGAAATGTCACTCGTGCCTGCACGGTGGGAGCATGTGGCACGTGCGGTTGAGATTCGCGATAGCTGGCGGGGTGCAGATGGGCAGAAAAGTCAGACACTTATTTTCGGAAATGGTGATGTATTAAATATTGCGGACGCAGAAAAGAAAGCCACGGAGACACACTGCGATGGTGTCATGCTCGGTCGTGCGATATTTGGAAACCCATGGTGTTTCAGTAGGGAGGTTAGTCGCGACGACATTTCGATTCCTGATCGACTGCGCGTCATGGTAGAACACACCAAACTTTTTGAGGAGCTTTTGCCACACAAAAGTTTCGCAATCATGAAAAAGCACTACAAGGCATATGTGAATGGATGGGATGGTGCCAAGGAACTACGAATGAAATTGATGGAGGCAAAAGACGCCAGTGAAATAGAACTCATTATTTCTGAGTATTTTAAAAATGGCTCTGTATAGGCACAAAATAAAATAAGTAAAAAGAAAATGAAGAAAATGTGTAAAAGTAATTGACTTATTTTGTGGTTGTGCTATACTTATAGGGAATCAATTTTTGTACTTTCATGCTCAAGAACTCTGAGCCGGGTAGAGTTCACAGTGCAAAGCGGCCGCGATTCGGCCAAGGAGATAACAACTAGATACCCGCGAACAACCAGCGTGCAATGCACGCCGGCAAGTAACGGGCTGGTGCCCAACACAACAGCAAGAGCCGCCCTAATATGGCGGCTTCTTTATTACCCAATTTTTCAAAAATTAAAATCCTCTGCTATACTACAGACATGTCAGAAGCACTCTATCGAAAATATCGCCCTCATGTTTTTTCTGATGTCGTGGGTCAGGATCATGTCGTCAAAGTTTTGGAGGCACAGGCAAAATCCGGTGACATTTCGCACGCATACCTTTTTGCTGGCACACGTGGTACGGGCAAAACATCAGTCGCACGTATTTTTGCAGACGCGATTGGTACATCCAAAAATGATATTTACGAAATTGACGCTGCGTCAAACACATCGGTGGATGACATTCGCGCGCTAAACGAATCCGTGTTCACGCTTCCATTTGAATCCAAATACAAAGTCTACATTTTGGACGAGGTACACATGCTATCGAAATCTGCATCAAACGCTCTACTCAAAACTCTCGAGGAACCACCATCGCATGTTGTGTTTATTCTCGCAACGACAGAGACGCACAAAATCCCAGAGACTGTTTTGTCGCGATGCGAAGTGTATACATTTAAAAAGCCCAGTCAGGAGGTGCTCAGGAAAACTGTCGTAAGTATTACAAAAAAAGAGGGGTCCATGGTGGACGATGCATCGGCGGAACTCATCGCGCTTCTCGGAGACGGATCATTTCGCGATACGCAGGGAATACTTCAGAAAGTGCTTTCATATAGCAAAGACAAGAAAATAAGTGAAGATGAAGTGCGACTAGTGACTGGCGCTCCGGCAACTCACCTCGTGCATGATATTGCGACAAGTATTGCGACTCATGACATTGGACTTGCACTCACTACGGTCAAAACTGCGACGGCACAGAATATAGACATGTCTGTGTTTCTGAAACTCATACTTCACACAGCGCGCGCGATTCTCCTCGTGCGGTTTGGCGCGGGGCAAATAGTAAAGGGTGACTTGTCCGAAAAGGAATTTGCATTTGTCGAAGGTTTGTCCAAACAGGATGGTGCATTTTCATCCGGTACACTCGTAGAACTCCTGACGGCATACGAACGCACAACGGGGAGCTACATCCCATCACTTCCACTCGAACTCGCCTTAGTCAATATCATAGGCGAGGGAAGTGGCAAGGAATCCAAAAAAGTGTAAGATGTAAGGTGTTTGATTATTACATTGGGAGATCGTCTAACGGTAGGACAGAGGCCTTTGAAGCCTTTAATTGGGGTTCGATTCCCTGTCTCCCAGCAATCTCGGTAAATCAACTGCATGTCCAAAGGTGCTGATGATGAAGCTATCTCCTCTGTGCGAAGAGTGTCCTTCTCATTCAATGGTATTTTATTGATTTAGAAAATAAAAAGATATATACTGTCAATATGATTATCTTTTTTATTCTTGGTTTGTTGCTTGGAAGTGTTGCAGTTGTGTTCGCTTTGCAAAATGTTGAAATTGTTACAGTTACTTTTTTTCAGTGGCATGTGACAAGCTCGCTCGCGGTTATATTGATTTCGGCTATTCTGGCCGGAGTGGTGGTTGCCTCGCTCATTCTCATCCCTGGAAGTATTTCAAAATATTTTAAAAATAGAACTCTGAGGAAAGAGATCGGGAGATTGGAAGAGGAACTGCGAAAACAGAAAGAGCTGACTGTGTTTGGAAAAAACACTCCGCCCACAGTGGAAACCATATCTCATATAGAGCAGGGCGCGATTGAAGACAAAAAGTAATTTGATATATTGTTGAGTTATAATTATTTACTACTCGTTCGGATACTCTCCCTGATGCCCAGTAACTATTTTCAATCCCATGCTGAAACAGAATCTCTACAAAACAAGTTTTGCAAAAGTCTATCCATATTATATTGCTAAAGCAGAGAGAAAAGGCCGTACGAAAGCGGAGGTGGATGAGATCATACGCTGGTTCACCGGGTACACACAGAAAAGGTTTGAATCTGAGTTAAAAAAGCAGACAGATTTTGAGACTTTTTATACAAAAGCTCCCAAAATGAATCCTTCCAGACATCTCATTACTGGTGTGATTTGTGGTATACGATTGGAAGAGATCACTGACCCCCTGATGCGAGAAATTCGTTATTTGGATAAATTGATTGATGAGTTGGCAAAAGGAAGGGTGATGGAAAAAATTTTGCGGAAATCACCACGTATCAATTAATTATGTGATAAGTCCAGTAAATTAGGCAATTATAATTTAAATTTGATATACTTTTTACATGTCAACGGAAGATAAAAAAGATTCTGATTCGTACACGCACTTTTTTATTGGGGCATTACTCTTTTTTGCTTTTTCTTTATATGCATTTTTTGTCACAATGAAAATTCATAATACTAATATGATAGTTCAGGCATCAGGACTAGAAGAAGGTATGAGTGATGAAAAAGTTGGGGCTACAACAGATCAGATGAGTGATGTATCGGTAGGTACCGACCTCCTGGGTAGGGCCGAAATTAGCTATTCAGGAGGTACAGAAGGGAGAAATAAAAATATTGAGTTGGGTGTGGATCGTATGAATGGTGTGATAGTACAACCCAACAAAGAATTTTCGTTTACGCAAACGTTGGGTGCGGTTACACAGGAAGACGGGTTTAGTGAAGAAAAAGTTTTCCTGAATGGCGAAGTAACAAAAGGTATTGGAGGTGGACTGTGTCAGGTATCAACTGCACTGTTCCGAAGTGTGTTAAATGCTGGACTCCCAGTAACCGCGAGAACGAATCACACATATAGTGTGTCGTATTATGATGTCGGACTGGATGCTACATATTCTGATCCGGGACCAGATTTTCGATTTGTAAATGATACATCGTATCCCATTGCTCTCCATGCAACCACTGAAAACCAGAAAGTAGTATTTGAAATATACGGTACGAGTGACGGAAGAGTAGCGAGTACCACGGATGCCGAGATTTCTCAAATAGTTGATTTTCCTCCTACAAAATATATTGAGGTGGCTGCAATCCCAAAAGACCAGACTGAATGTATAAATAAACCACAAATCGGATATACAACAAAAGTGTCATACGATGTTCTGTATCCAACGGGAATAGAGAAACAACATATATTTACTTCTACATATAAACCACTCCAGCGTGTTTGTTATGTAATAAAAAGTTAAGAAATGAAAGTTTGGATTTGATAGTGTATGCTATATAGGATGAAAAAGGGTGATTATAATGAAACAAAAGTTGCAAGTACACTACTCATTACAGGATTAGTTGTGTTGAGTTTAATTTTTATGTATGAGCAGATACGTTTTCGAATACAAAATAGTTCCAAACAAAAATCTGATGTCATTCAATTTTCACCATGGAGTGATGCGTATGATGCTGGTGATGTCTTATACACTGGGCAAATCTACCACATTTTTTTTCATAGTTTGATCATCTATCCAGAGCTTGCAAATCGTGACAGGGCACATAAAAGTCTTTTTGAGGATTATATGATCACTCGAGATCAGTTCAAAAAGATTTTACCGGAATTGTATAAAAATAATTTTGTATTAATTGATATAGATTCTATATATAGTTCAAACTCTGATGGTACAGTACAGAAAAAACCTATATTTTTACCCAAGGGAAAAAAGCCACTTATCCTTTCCATAGATGATTTGTCCTACTATCGCTCGCAACAAGGTGATGGATTTGCAAATAAACTTGTCATTGATGAAACGGGAAAAGTAGCAACAGAAGTTATAACTCCCGAGGGCAAAAAAATTGTGACTCGTGACGGGGATCTTGTGCCGATACTCGATGATTTTGTCAGTAGTCATCCAGAGTTTTCTATACAAGGGGCAAAAGGCGTGATAGCGGTAACGGGTTTTGACGGAGTTCTAGGATACAGAACAAATACGATTAGACCTCTACCGTATGTTGATGAAGCAACGTCTGCGAAACGGGTGATTGATGTACTCAAAAACACTGGTTGGCGGTTTGCAAACCATAGCTATTCTCATGACCCTTCATTTAGAAATGATACGATTGCGTTGGATGTGTTAAAAAAAGATACGGAGCAGTGGGATGCACAAGTAAAGCCGCTCGTGGGGGATACACATATTTATATTGGTCCATTTGGACAGGTGTTTGGTCCATATGATTCACGTAGACAGTATTTAGTTTCTCATGGATATACACTGCTCTGTGGTGTTGGAATGGATCTCTATCTTCAATATTTTGATAAATATATTGTTATGGATCGGGCTGATATTGATGGCTACAGATTAACGCATACACCAGAACTTCTGAAACTATATTTCGATCCAGAAGTTATTTTAGACCAAAATTAGTAAATGTGAGTACCGCACTAGACAAGAGTAAATACGTTGCCATTTTTTGGGTAAAATTGTGATATGCTATGGATATGAAAAAAAGCACTTTTGTTGTTTCGTTAGTATTCCTAATTTTAATCATTGGGGTTATCTGGCTTGCATACTATCCAAAAAAGGCAGTAGCTCCGACTCCACAAACTGGAGAAAGTATAAAAAATGCTACATATAGTATAGATGGTCGGTCTGTGACACTCGTAAATGGTATTTCGGAAATACCCGCTGCTCCTCAATCTGCAACCAAAATAACAACACGGTATTTTGGCAATGAAGTAACAGGTGATTTTAACGCAGATGGGAGAGTGGATACAGCATTTATTCTTACACAAAACACTGGTGGTAGTGGTACGTTTTATTATGTTGTAGTTGCTCTCAATACAAAAGATGGCTATATCGGCTCACAGGCACTACTTCTCGGAGATCGAATCGCACCACAGACAACAGAGATCGGAAACAATACTATACTCGTTGTAAACTATGCCGACAGAAAGCCGGGTGAAAGTTTTGCAACACCGCCGTCTGTGGGAAAAAGCATCTGGCTCAAATTTGATTCTAACACAATGCAGTTTGGCGAAGTGGTACAAAATTTTGAAGGCGAATCTGATCCAGCCAGGATGACACTTAACATGCAACCCTGGACCTGGATTCGTACGGTGTATAGTAACGATACTACTCTGGTTGCACGTGATCCAAGTAAATTTAAAATTACATTTGAAAAAAATAAAAAATTCTCGATCATGACCGATTGTAATACCGGAGGTGGCACGTATACAGTGAGTGGAAATAAAATTGTATTTACAGAAATGGTTTCAACACTAATGTATTGTGAGGGTTCGCAGGAGCAGGATTTTGTAAAAATGTTAAATCAAGTGCAGAGTTATCATTTTACGACAAAAGGGGAGCTCGTATTTGATCTCAAGGCAGATAGTGGCTCAATGATTTTCAGATAATTTGATACTCTTTGAAAGAGTCGGAATCTTTTTCTCACTGTTTCTTTTATCCAAAATTCGTGTATACTGTATATATATGGCAAAAAGAGCAGCAACAAATACAAAAAACAATACAACACGTTCTCACAAAACAAAAAAACGTTTGGAGATAAAACGCCTTCGTCTTCTTGCAAAGAAAAAGGGCAACAATTCTCGAAACAAAAAGAAGTAATCAAGTTATACACGCTAATACAATAAAACTGACAGAAATGTCAGTTTTATTGTTCAAATATTTTCACTCTCTCAGTTGTAATTTCATTTAGAATTTAAAAATATTCTGAAAGAAATGCCGATTTCTCGAAGAAATCCTGGACGAGATGTGATGTACGCTAGTTAATTACTGGATTGCATAATTAAATATTGGTATAATGTATTTTATGCCACAGATAAAGCTATATCTCCAGCATATCTTTTCCTCATTTGTTTTTTTGTTTATTCTCATTGCGGGTATATTTTTCTCTAGAAATTATCTTCGGGGAGTGTTAAGTGACCCCCAAACATATTTTGGAAGTACGATGTCAGTTTTTGATATTTACTACTCAATAATTGCAATTAGTCTTATTGTTATTTCAGTTCTTCTCTCGTATATACTTTATTTATTACTTACAAACAAAACACGATTTGAACTCGAGATTTGGAATGCAACGAAATCAATGGCGTTGTCCAAAGAGCAGTTTAGGAGAATCTACGATAGTGCACCGGTACCGTATATCATAGTTGATAAGGATGCATTAATTACTGACTCCAATAAAGCTACATTGCGATTTTTCGGCGTTTTGCCGGAAAACATTATGGGTAAAAATATTTTTTCTTTTATTGCACCTGAAAGTGTGGAGGAAGGTCAAAAATTATACCAATATTACAAATCAAAAATCACATTCAATCGCAAAGAGGTTCAAATGATAACAAAAAGTGGCGCGATCAGAATTGTACAACTCTCAATTTTTGAAATGCGTGATCCAACTACTTCTCATCCATCTGGCCTTGTCATGATTTTTGATATTACAGATGAAAAAAATCTCGATAAACAAAAAACAGAGTTTGTATCCCTCGCATCTCATCAGCTCCGAACACCTCTTGCAACTACAAAATGGTACACAGAAATGCTCATGTCAGGAGATTTAGGTGAACTTGATCCAAAACAAAAAGAGTACCTAGTCCGATTGCACATGGCAAATAAAGAAATGATTGAATTGGTCGATACGTTACTAAATGTTTCTCGAATCGAAATGGGGGCACTCGCTATAGACAAACAAATGGTAAATGTCGAGGAGATTGTTGAGAGTGTGCTCGCAGAGCTGTCAGTAGAAATTCAAAATAGAGGATTGCATATTGAAAAACAATATAATGCAGACTTAAAAAATATAGATAGTGATCCAAAATTGTTGCGTATCGTTATCCAAAACTTGATTTCAAATTCAGTCAAATATACGCCAAATGATGGATCGATAGTGATCGGATTCGAGAACACCGGTCTGGGGAGGCAAATTAGTATATCAGATAATGGATGTGGAATCCCGGCAGAACAGCAGGAGAGAATTTTCACAAAATTGTTTCGTGCAGATAATGTCCGTAAACTAGAGAGTAGTCAGGGAACTGGTTTAGGATTATACTTAGTTAAGTCCATAATTGAAGGGTTGGGGGGAACTATCACCTTTCAGTCAGAGGAAAATAAGGGTAGTGTGTTTACGATTACACTTTAATATTAAATTTTAATATATATGATGGCTGAAATAACAGACAAAAAGAAAATACTCATTATTGATGATAACAAAGATCTAAACACTGTTTTGGCTGACAAACTGTCTGTTTCAGGTTTTGAAACTTCGAGTGCATTTGATGGTGAGGAGGGACTCGCTAAAGCTTTTGAAACTCACCCAGATGTAATACTGTTGGATATGCTTATGCCAAAAATGGATGGCCTAACTACTCTCAAAAAACTTCGAGATGATGCGTGGGGAAAGACATGTAAAGTCATGATTCTGACTCTCATAGAGGAAACTGATTATATGGCGAAAACCATGGAATTCAATGTTATCGGATATATTGTAAAAACAAATCAATCACTAGATGAAATAGTTCGAGAGATTGAGATGACGATCAAGAATTCATAACGCGGCATCTGTGTAATCGTTGGTCTAGATATAAAAAGCAGAACAATGTCACTTCTAGAACCATTTCGCAAAATATATGGCCGTTTCGAGCGACCAATTTCATCACTCTCTCTGATTGCAGGGTTTTTGTTTGATGCACTCACACTCAAACGAGTTGATACACTGTGGGAAAATAGCTGGGTACTCGCACATATAGTGATTGTTGGTGTGTTTATTATTCTCATTCATGCACACGAAGGCAAGGCAGGTGATGAGCAGAATCCAGATACACGACATTTTTGGTATGTGAATATTTTACAGTTTTTCTTTGGGGGGATTTTATCAACATACATTGTCTTTTATTTCCGAAGTGCAGATTTGTTTGTGACATGGCCATTTATTTTACTTCTTGCCATTGCGTTTATTGCCAATGAATCTCTCAAAAGACACTATGTTCGTATGAGTTTTCAGATTAGTTTATTTTTCCTCTCCATCTATTCATTTGCAATTTTCCTAGTACCAGTTTTGTTTCATAGGATTGGGGTGTGGATGTTTATTCTCTCTGGCATAATCAGCCTCATAACCATACTTCTTTTTCTTTTAATTTTATATCGGGTTACAAAACAGAAATATCTAAAAAGTCGAAAAGTTGTTGCACTCACGATTCTAAGTATTTGTGTAGTAATAAACATCCTTTATTTTACAAATCTCATTCCTCCTATTCCACTGTCTCTCAAGGATGGTGGTATGTATCATGTAATAATTAAAAATCCTGATGGGGATTATAGTGTGTACAACGAAGACTTGGGATGGCGTAAATATTTTCAATTGTTTCCTCGATACACAGAAGTAATAGGGGAACCAGTATATGCATATACTGCAATATTTTCTCCATCGCGACTGAACTTGACTATTGTTCATAAATGGCAGAAATTTGATGAGGTGAGTAGGCGATGGGCTACGGAAAGTAGTGTAGAGTTGCCTGTGATTGGTGGCCGAGATGGCGGATTTAGAACATATTCTGTACAATACGATTTACCCCCAGGTACCTGGAGGGTAAATGTGGAAACAGAACAGGGACAACTCATAGGTCGTATACGATTTACGATTGTACAGGGAGATACTAAACCAGAACTTATAGCCGAAATAAAATAATATGAAAAAACAGCAAACAGCAAAGGAATATCTGAATTTTCTTAATAAAAAATATTTTAAACTTCATAAATCATATGAGGATTTGTTTTGGATTTCCTACATGGGAGATAACACTGTAGATGCAAGGAAAGATAAGGCACTCGCAGATAGGGATGCATTCCGAGCCGATAGGAAACACTCTGAAAAAATCCAAGAATATTTGAAAACGGCAAATACTCAGCTAAAAGATAGACTACTTGTGTGGGTTCGATTTTTTGACCAGTATCAAACTCCCATTGAAGCAATTCCGTTAAAACAAAAAATTGATGCACTTGAGTCTGATATTCATAAAAAAAGAGTAGGGAGAAAGGATGGATATGTGGATCCGCTTACAAAACAATTTATCTTGGCCTCTCGGAATAAAATGGGCACAATGGTACGTACCAATCCGGACGAGAAAATTCGAAAAGCATGTTTCGATGCCCTCCAAGAAATCGCAACTACACTGGTTTCTGAGTATATTGAAGTAGTAAATCTTCGAAACGAATATGCACGAATACTTGGATATGAAGATTTCTATGCATATAAAGTTGAACGAGAAGATGGGATGTCTAAAAAGGAATTATTTACTATTTTTGATGCAATATACGAAAAAACTAAATATGCAAACAAAAATATTATTGAATTAGAAAAGACAATGCTGGGTTTGCGAAAACCGTGGAACTTTGGGTATATGATGATTGGAGATTTTACCAAAGAAGAAGATCCATATTTTCAATTTGATGATGCACTGTTGCGTTGGGGTAAATCATTTTCTGCACTCGGTATTGATTTTAAAGGTGGAAAACTTACACTCGACCTTTTGGATCGAAAAGGAAAATATGATAATGGATTTTGTCACTGGCCAGATTTAGTCAAATACGAAAATGGAAAACGATATACTGGTAGCTCAAATTTTACCTGCAATGTGGTCATGGATCAGGTGGGTTCAGGAGAGCAAGGGTATAATACGTTATTTCACGAAGGTGGCCATGCCGCTCATCTTTTGAATTCTGAAGAAAAAGAAGTATGTGTAAATCATGAGTACGCACCTATGTCTACGGCATGGGCCGAAACACAAAGTATGTTTCTTGATACTGTATTTAGTAGTGTCGAATGGATATCGAGATATGCAAGAAATAAAGATGGCGAAGTGTATCCATTTGAGCTCTATGAAAAAATACTGAGGAAAGTTTATCCACTTAAACCACTTGGATTAAATGGAATTATATCGGTCTGCGCTTTCGAAAGAGATATCTATGAGACAAAAGATTTGAATTATGAAAAGGTGCTTGAAATTGCAAAGAAAAATTTCAGAAAATATTCTGAGAGATCAGAGGATTCTTTGGGGTTACTCAATGTTCCACATATTTATTCATGGGAAAGTTCTGCCTCGTATCATGGATACGGTTTGGCAACCCTTGCACTTAGTCAATGGAGAGAATATTTCTTTAAAAAGTATGGATATATAGTTGATAATCCCAATATTGGTAAGGAAATGAAAAAAGTGTGGAAGTTTGCAGGGTCAAAAACATTTAGTGATTTTGTAAAATTGGCTACTGGTAAGAAATTATCACCCAATGCATATCTTGCGGGGGCCACAGCATCTCTGTCTATTATTCTGAAAAAATCAAAAGAGAGAATTGTACGGTTATCAAAAGTTAAGATTTCAAATAAAAAAATTGAGCTGAATGCGACTGTTCGTATGGTTCATGGTAAAAAAGAGATAGCAAATAATAAAAAAAGTTTTGAAGATATGACAGAAAAGTACGCGAAATGGCTGACTACTCAAAAAAATAAATAAAATCAGGTATACTTATATACATGCAAACCACAAGAAAAGAAGATGTATTTTGGATTTTGCTTCTGATTTGCCTTGCAGGCTGGTATTTCCTTATATTTAAAACTGTCCCGTGCAAAAATCCTATTGAATATAAAATTGGTACATTTGATAAGCGGTTTGGGATTAGTAAGGTGGATTTCATACGGTCACTAGAAACAGCTGAATCTGTGTGGGAGAAACCGATGAATAAAGATTTGTTTGAATACAATCCTGACGCAACTCTCACTGTAAATCTCATCTACGATGATCGTCAGCAAACGACTCAGCAAAATGCACTGCTCAAGGCTGATATAAATAAAACAAATAACTTGGCACAGACGATCAAACAACAATACATCGAGCTTGAGCAGGAGTATGAATCACGCAAGGTGGATTACGAAAAATCCCTAGTTATATTTCAGAAAGATCAAACCGCATACACAACTCAGGTAGAATACTGGAACAACCAAGGTGGAGCTCCCAAAAAAGAATATGATGCACTCAATACACAAAAGGATACACTGACTCGTGAATATGCAGCACTCGAAAACAAGAGACAACAGATGAACTCACTAGTAAATCAAATAAATGCGTTCATTAACAAATACAACCTGCTGGTAAAAGACGCGAACTCAACTATTGAAACTATAAACGAGTCGGCGGGGGAGCAGTTTCAGGAAGGTGAATACGATCCAAATACAAATTCTATAAACATCTACGAGTTTAGTACAAACAAAAAACTAATTCGCGTCCTCGCACACGAACTCGGTCACGCAATCGGCCTCGACCACAACGCAAATCCCGACTCGATCATGTACTCACTCAACAGTGCGGATAACACAACCGCAAGTGTGGATGATCTCCAGTCTCTCAAAACTGTTTGTGGAGTGAGGTAATAAAGTAACAGCCCATGAACGCAAAGCGCCATGGGCTGGAAAAACTGGAACGAATCAGACCGATACGGGGGTTTCTAGAAGTGCGAGAAGCTCCTCAATTTCGTGAATTTTCTCGTTGAGTGCATTTTGAGGAAAGGATTCCTGTCCCCACGCAGTATGGAACTTAATCTGCTTTGTGAAGCCAAGCTGACCTTGAAGCACTTCCAGCGGGGATTTATTCCACTCCTTTGCGAGGCCAAAAACTACTTGCTGTATCCATGCCACCGACAGTGATTGCGACATGTCAGCATCACGGATGATCTGATACGGGAGAATCAGTTCTTCTGATGGAACTGCGTAGGGAAACTCTGTAGCTTTAATCATGTTGCGGATGTTGTGGAGTTCCCCCCGATCCTCAAAAAGAATATGTTTCTCGAGTCCACGAACAGCTCGTGCGATATTGATATCGTCATCGCCCATCATCCCGCTGTGGTCGAAGTCATGGAACATGGCGGCGATGAGTAAGTTCCGCATCTCCCATGACATAAGCAGATCACGATAGTACTCGCAGGCCTGGTAACACATGACCATCACATGGAACATGTGACGGAAATTGTGGTACGGATGTTGCAGATTCTGTGCACGGTTGAAGATGATTTGGAAGTACTCGACCAAGTCACCTCTGTAGAGACCACCATCATTTCGGATGATCCCAGGAAGAGAACCTCGAATTGGTACGACTGGTGTCATTGATATGCTCCTGTTTGAACATGTGTCTGCGAGTAAAATATCATGAGGATATGATGGTGTCAATGAGCAAGGACTGGAGCCTAACCCCTCCTACATTTCGGCAACATCCGCAAACGCCGAGCTCGGTGTTGTCAACGACTCGAGTAATCTCGAGCTCATTGACAACGAGGCGTTGAGGACCGAATGAGGCTTCCGCAGGAGAAGCCGAGTGTTTGCCGAAATGTAGGAGGGGTTAGGCGATTAACGAAGATCCTGTCTGTCAAACCCACTGTGAATAGGATGTGGATAACTTGCTTGCAATTGGTCTAAAAGTGCTTGACAGGTTTGGGTCGCTTGGCGTATACTTCAGCATAACTTCACCGATTGAGTTTTGTCAGAAGCGAAGAGCACACAGGTAGTATGGGGGCTAACACTGAGGTCTGTTGCACGCTAGCGCACAGTCACTCCACACACTATTTTGCGAAACAATCGCTAACAGAGGAATAATTACGAGAACCCTACTTACCTAGGTGTCTTTTTGTTTTTACTCCTGTTTTTGTTTTGGTATTTATGAGTGAAATTACTAGAGTTGAGAGGAAATTTTATAAGGCTAATTTTTATTAACACTATATATATGTCTACAGCACACAACACAACACGACCACAAAAGTTCTTCGGCAGATTCAAGGAGCCACTCGTGCCTACTCCGAACTTTGTCGAGCCTCAGCTCGATTCATTTACATGGCTCATCGAAAAAGGACTCAAGGAAGTGTTTGAGGAGTTTTCATCTATAAAAGACTACTCAGAAAAGAAATTCCAGCTCGATTTCACTGGTTTTGAACTCGCCCAGCCAAAATACGATGAATACCACGCAAAGGACAACAAACTCTCATACGAGGCGCCTCTCAAAGTAAAAGTTCAACTCAAAAATCTCATTTTAGGTACAACAAAAGAGCAGGAGATTTTCATGGCGGATTTTCCTCTCATGACTTCTCACGGTACGTTCATTATTTCTGGTATTGAGCGTGTTATCGTGCCGCAGCTCGCGCGTTCATATGGTGTATTTTTCACAGCATCTGAAGTAAAAGGACGCAAACTTTTTGGTGCAAAAATCATTCCATCTCGTGGTGCGTGGGTTGAAATTGAGTCCGATGCAGATGGTATGCTCTATGTTCGTATTGACCGCAAGCGAAAGTTTGCAGGATCAACACTTCTCCGTGTGCTAGGTGCTGAAACAGATAGTGACATTTTGAAACTATTTGCAGGCGAACCGTTTGCAAAAGCATCTATGGAGAAAACTCTTGCAAAGGACCATAGTAAAACTGCTGACGATGCATTTGTGGAAATCCACAAACGACTGCGCGATGGCGACTTGGCAACTGTTGAAAATGCACGAGAATTCGTCAAATCTATTTTCGATGCACAGCGATACGACCTTTCTCGCGTTGGACGATTTAGTTTCAACAAACGATTTGGCAAGAAGATGGATGAAAAGGAACTCAACCGAAAGACACTTTCGATCGAGGATATCGTTCTCATTATGTCTCATATTGCAACACTCAACAACACTCCTCATGCAATCGAAGACGATATTGACCACCTCGGCAAACGACGTGTGCGATTTGTTGGAGAGCTATTTCAGCAGAATGTACGAAAAGGAATGGCGCAGATCAAACGAAACATTCAAAACAGAATGTCTACAATTGATACAGATGTAACACTTCCTGTGCAGTTTATTTCTCCAAAACCACTTCAGGCGCGAATCAAGGAATTTTTCACTACAAACCAGCTGTCGCAGTTCATGCTTCAGGAAAACCCACTCGCTGAAATCGAGCATTTGCGAACACTTTCTGCACTCGGCCCCGGAGGATTGAACCGTGCACGAGCAGGATTCGAGGTGCGAGACGTGCACCCATCTCACTACGGACGTATTTGTCCGATTCATACACCAGAAGGTCCAAACATCGGTCTCGTTCTTCGTCTTGCGGTTTACGCACGACTCAATGATTTTGGTATGATCGAAACTCCATATGCAAAAGTAAAAAATGCAAAAGTAACAGATGAAATTGTATTTTTGAATGCATCTGAGGAGGAGGGATATGCTATTGCACATGCAGCAACTCCAGTAGATAAAGACGGCAAGATTCTCGTTGACGAAGTCGAGGTTCGTATCGAGGGTAACCCAGCAACAGTTTCAAAAGAAAAAGTTGACTATATGGATGTTGCTACAAACCAGGCATTTTCTATTGCAACATCAATGATTCCGTTTCTAAACCACGATGAGGCAAACCGAGCACTCATGGCATCAAACATGCAGAAACAAGCAACCCCATGTATTGTTCCAGAGGCACCACTCGTTGCAACAGGTATGGAAAGTCTCGCGCTACGCGATACCGGACGACTCGTTGTTGCACCAGAAGACGGAGTAGTAACACATGCAGACGGTATCAAAGTTGCAATCAAAACTACAAAAAGTGGCAAGGATTTCTCATACAACCTTGTACGATTTTCACGAACAAACGGATTTACAGCATTCCACCAGAGACCATCAGTCAATGTTGGTGACAAAGTAAAGAAAGGCGATGTGCTCGCAGATACATCTGCATCAGAAAATGGACAGACAGCTATTGGTCAGAACATGCTCGTTGCATTCATGTCATGGAGTGGTTCAAACTACGAAGACGCGATTATTCTCTCGGAGCGTGTTGTTAAAAATAGTAAGTTCACATCGATTCATATCGAGGATTTCGTAGTAAACGTGCGTGATACAAAACTTGGTCCCGAAGTAACTACATGTGATATTCCAAACGTGGGTGAAGCAAAACTAAAAAACCTTGCAGAAGACGGTATTATCCGTGTCGGTGCAGAGGTGCGATCTGGAGATATTCTCGTGGGTAAAGTAACACCAAAAGGCGAGACGCAGCTCACTCCAGAAGAGAGACTCCTCCGATCACTATTTGGTGAGAAAGCAAAAGATGTAAAAGATACATCAAAGAGAATGGAGGGTGGCAAAAAAGGACGTATTATTAAAGTTCAGATATTTTCTCGAGAAAAGGGTGACAAACTTGAGAGTGGAATCATCAAGCGAATTCACATCGAGGTTGCTCAGATTCGAAATGTATCAGTGGGCGACAAGCTTGCTGGACGACACGGAAACAAGGGTGTTATTTCTCGAATTCTTCCTGAGGAAGATATGCCATACATGGCAGACGGAACTCCGATTGATGTGATTTTGACACCACTCGGTGTGCCATCACGTATGAACCTCGGACAAATTCTCGAGCTTCACTTGGGTCTCGCGGCACACACTCTCGGCTATCAGGCTATCGTGCCTCCATTTGCAGGTGCGACTGGAGATGAAATTAAATCAGAATTAAAATCTGCGGGATTCTCTGAAACGGGTAAAATGAAATTATTTGACGGACGTACGGGTATTCCATTTGAGCAGGATATTGCCGTGGGATATATGTACATTTTGAAACTACATCACATGGTGGAAGACAAGATCCACATGCGAAGTATTGGTCCATACTCTCTTATTACACAGCAACCACTCGGAGGAAAGGCACAGAACGGAGGTCAGCGATTTGGAGAAATGGAAGTGTGGGCACT
Source organism: Patescibacteria group bacterium (assembly GCA_040389125.1). Classification (GTDB taxonomy): domain Bacteria; phylum Patescibacteriota; class Minisyncoccia; order Phycocordibacterales; family DATDWN01; genus JAZKAN01. Next base: position 40,794 of record JAZKAN010000006.1, read on the forward strand.
TCTCGGTCATGGTGCAGCGCATACATTGCAAGAGATTCTTACAATCAAATCCGATGATATTACAGGACGATCTGCTGCGTTTGATGCGATTGTAAAGGGTTTGCCAATTACACAACTGAACACACCGGCATCATTCAATGTATTACTCAATAACCTTCGAGGTCTCGCTCTCGATGTACAGATCAAAAAAGGTTCGAAAGAATTATCAGCACCTGAGCCAAAAAACTAGCTCTAATTAACTCAAATCATATGAAAACAAAAATAAATGAAAGTTCAAACGATTTCGAGACTATCTCACTCAAACTTGCGTCACCGCAGAGAATCCAGGAGTGGTCTTTTGGCGAGGTAACAAAACCTGAGACAATCAACTATCGAACTCAGCGGAGTGAAAAAAATGGTCTCTTTGATGAAAAAATATTCGGTCCAGACAAGGATTACGAATGTTACTGTGGAAAATATCGAGGAATCAGATACAAGGGAATTGTGTGTGAAAAATGTGGAGTGGAAATCACTCGATCTATAGTTCGACGTGAACGAATGGGCCATATTGAACTTGCTACACCCGTGTCACATATTTGGTTTTTGAAATCAATGCCATCTCGTATCAGTTTGGTGCTAGGTATTCCTACGGGAGACATTGAAAAAGTAGTATATTTTGCTGGATATATCGTAACTAAAGTTTCTGAGGAGGATCGAACACGATATTTAAAGGATCTCGATTCCGAATACAAAGCAAAAGTTAAATCTCTCCAAGATGAGAAGACAAAAGAAGCCGTCAAAGAAATGCTTTTAACAGCAAAACGAGAAATTGAATCAATTCAGGAGGGTAAGGTTTTGGATGAGGTTGAATACCACAACTTTTCAATGAAGTACGGTACGATGTTCGAGGCTGGAATCGGTGCAGAGGCAATTTATAATATATTCAAGAAAATTGATCTCAAATTGCTTTTGGCGCAGCTCAATACTGAACTCGAAAAATCAAGTGCAGTCGAAGCTGTAAAAGTAAATAAACGAATCAGTACGATCTCCGCTATGCTCATTTCTGAGATACGACCAGAGTGGATGTTTCTAACACACATTCCAGTCTTGCCACCAGCACTTCGTCCTATGGTTCCACTCGATGGCGGACGATACGCAACATCAGACGTGAACGACCTCTACCGACGTGTAATAAACCGAAACAATCGTTTGAAGAAACTAAAGGAAATTCATGCTCCAGATGTTATTTTGCGAAACGAAAAACGAATTCTGCAGGAGGCGGTGGATGCTCTCATCGACAACTCGATAAGGCATGGATCAGCGTCTGGTGCGGTAAACCAGTCACAGCGTAGACCACTCAAATCAATTGCAGACAACCTAAAGGGCAAGCGTGGTATTTTCCGTCAGAACCTCCTCGGTAAACGTGTGGACTACTCTGGACGATCAGTTATCGTTGTGGGACCGGATCTGAAACTCTCACAGTGTGGACTTCCAAAACATATGGCACTTGAACTTTTCAAACCATTTGTTATCTCACAGCTTTTGCAAAAAGAATTCGCGTACAACATTCGTGGCGCATCAAAACTTATCGAAGATGGAATTCCAGAGGTATGGGCGATTCTCGAAGACGTCATTCGCGATCGATATGTGTTACTTAACCGTGCACCTACTCTTCACCGACTTGGTATTCAGGCATTCCAGCCTATCCTTATCGAAGGTAACGCGATCCAGCTTCACCCACTCGTATGTTCTGCATTCAACGCGGACTTCGACGGTGACCAGATGGCAGTGCACGTACCACTTTCTGACGAAGCTCAGCTCGAGGCCAAGGAAATCATGGCATCTGACAAAAACATTTTGAAACCTGGATCCGGAGATCCAACAGTATCACTTAAAATGCTTGATATCGTACTCGGATGTTACTGGATGACAAAAGAAATCACTGGTGAAAAGGGTGAGGGCAAAATGTTCTCATCTCCAAACAGTGCAATCACTGCATATGATTTTGGTGCAATTTCATTCCGATCCAAAATCAAGGTTATGCCGACACCATCAGAAAAATACGCACACTTTAATGGCAACATGTTCGAGACGACAGTCGGAAGACTTCTCTTTAACTCTGTTCTTCCAAAAGACTATCCATTTATAAATGGTGAAATCGATCGAAAGAAAATTTCTGCAATGGTTGACGATCTTATCGAAAAATACGGTGTTGAAGGAGTTCCAAAAATTATCGACAAGATAAAGGCATTTGGATTCAACTACGCAACTCACTCTGGGGTTACATGGGGTATTGACGATATTTTGATTCCAGAAGGTAAAAAAGGAATTGTTGAAAAGGCAAAGGGAAAGGCAGATCTCATCTTGGAGCACTTTAATAACGGACTCATTTCAAAAGAGGAGCGACTACGACAGGTGGTTGAAGTATGGCACGGCGCAAAAGCAGAGGTTGAAAAACTAATGCCTGGTACACTTCCAAAAAATGGATCAGTAGCGGACATGGTGCTCTCTGGTGCGCGAGGTTCGATGGGTAACATTACTATCATGGCGGGTATGAAAGGACTTATTTCAAGTACGACAGGAGAGACTATTGAGTTTCCAATTCTTTCAAACTCAAAGGAGGGTCTTACACCACTTGAATATTTCATCACTACTCACGGATCACGAAAGGGTATGACAGACATTGCACTCAACACTGCAAAGGCAGGATACCTCACTCGAAAACTTTTCGTTGTGGCACAGGATACTATTATTACAGAGGAAGACTGTGGAACAAAAGAGGGAACAACTATCGACAAACATGCGACTGCTGGTATTGAAGTTTCAATTGCAAAACATATCCGTGGCCGATTCCTCGCTCAGGATGTAGTCAAAAAGGATGGAACTGTTTTGTTTAAAAAGGATCACGTCGTGACTAAAAAGGATGCGCAATTCATCGAATCAGAAGGTGTGGAAACTGTTGTCGTGCGATCACCGCTCACATGTAAAACATACAACGGTATTTGCGTAAAATGTTATGGCGTGGATTTGGGTAAAAACAAAATTGTTGAACTCGGTGAAGCGGTGGGAACTGTTGCAGGACAGGCTATTGGTGAACCAGGAACACAACTCTCGATGAACACAAAACATGCGGCAGGTACTGCATCAGTTGGCGGAGATATTATTCAGGGTCTCCCACGCGTTGAGGAACTTTTCGAAAAACGAAAACCAAAAAACCCAGCTGTTGTGTGTTCAGTTTCTGGAACAGTCACAGACATCCGAATTACAAACAAAGAAAAGGTGATTGTTGTAACACCGAGCCTTGAAGACAGATCAAAAACAAAAGATCAGATCGAGTATTCAATCTCACTCAACCGAACGATTTTCGTTAAAATCGGAGACGAGGTAAAGAAAGGAGATATTATTACAGACGGTTCTGCTGATGTTGATGAACTCTTCAAATATGCCGGCAAAGACAAAACTATTGACTATATTATTCGAGAGGTCAACCGACCATACGAACTCCAGGGAGAGACAGTGTCACGAAAACACATCGAGACTATTGTTCGACAAATGTTTTCTCGAAAGCGAGTTAGAGAACCAGGAGATACTGTATTTTCTGTCGGGGACGTTGTGGAAAGTGCGTTTATTGCAGAGGAAAATATGCGTGTCAAGGCGCTCGGACTAACTGAGGCAAAAGCAGAGGGAGTTGTGATGGGTATTACAGATGTGTCACTCTCACGCAAGAGTTTCCTTGCTGCCGCATCGTTCCAGCACACTACACGTATGCTTATCTCGAGTTCAATCCGAGGTAATAATGACGAGCTTGCAGGACTCATGGAAAACGTTATTTTGGGTCGCCTCATCCCAGCAGGTACAGGATTTAAGGGAAGTCGCAAGGCAGGTATGATTGCAGAAATGAAGGCGAATCGCCCAGAACCTCAGTACGATCAGAATTACTAGTTCTTTCAAATACTAATTCTCTCACTAAGTTATTTTTGAGCACGCATAAAGTTTTGGTAAACTTTTGCTCTCGCTCGAAGATCAAGAAAACAATCAGCTCAATTCATAGCCTTCCCACAAACTCCTCGCTGAGTACAGCTTCGTCAAACAGTGCTCCAGGCTTATTTCATCTTCGTTGTTGTTTTCTAATCTTCTCCGCAGTCTCAAAAATAATTTAGATGAGAAAATTAGTTAAGTTGTTCACTTATTCAAAGTTTTTTAATTAAAACAATATGAATCAAAAAGGTTTTGCAAAAATAATTTTGATTGGAGTAGTTGCTGTCCTTGTTGTTATTGGTGGATATTTATATTTTTTAAATAGTCTGCCGTGTGGTGATCCGCGCAGTCCATTTTCGCCATTAGTAAATTGTGCTGTGCCTCTAAATACTATCAAGACTTCCCAAACAGCTACAACGACAGATGCAGTCATAAATTGGAAAACCTATGCAAATGAAAAATATGGTTTTACATTCAAATATCCCGCTACTTACACAATAAAGGTATTTGAAAAACCTCAAGTTTTAGAAAATTTATTTAGTGTAAATGTTACGAGTTCAGTGCAGAATGAAGGCGATGTAGCTGCTGCAATTGCTAGCATACATGTATTTAGCAATCCAAAACACCTATCACTTGCAGATTGGGCAGTACAAAATTCAAACTTTTCAAATTATATTAATGAGGGTTTGAATGTAAGGAGTGATGTAGTTTCTGGTCACAAATCCTTTAGTTATTTCTGGTATGGTATGACTGGAGGAAAGACAGTTTTAATTGAAAATGGTACTACTGTTTTTATGTTGGATATGACTGTGGATGATAGAGATATTGAGCGTACGGGAGAGTTGGATAGTATACTATCTTCATTTGAGTTTTTGAAATAGGGAATATATTTGGTGAGGTGATTAACAAAAATAAAAAATGTCATCATCTGTTGATCAAATCAAAGCAAAAATAGATATTGTCACGCTGGTCGGGTCGTATATAAAACTCGACAAGGCTGGCACGAATTTCAAAGGCAAGTGTCCATTTCATAATGAAAAGACGCCGTCTTTTTTCGTGTCTCCGGATCGCGGAAGCTATTATTGTTTTGGTTGTCAGGCCAAGGGCGACATATTTACGTTTGTGCAGGAGTTTGAGGGGCTCGACTTTGTCGGAGCCCTCAAGGTTTTGGCCGAGAGGGCTGGAGTAACTCTTGAGAATAACGAAAGAGGTGATAAAACAGAAAAAGAGAGACTTCACGGAGTACTTGAACAGGCGGTATTTTTCTATCAGAAAAAATTAACTGAAACTCCGAATGCAGTTGAATATCTGCACGGCAGATCTGTGACAGATAAAACAATCACAGATTTTCGAATTGGGTTTGCACCACAGGAGTGGCGAGACTTGTTCGAGTATTTACTGGCACGAGGTGTGACTGAATCTGACATGCTCGCGGTGGGACTCATCAAACGCAAAGAGGGCACGACTTCATCATACTACGATACATTCCGTGGGCGTGTAATGTTTCCCATCAATGACTCGTCTGGTAGGGTAGTGGGATTTTCTGGTCGAATACTTGTGCCAGATGATAAATCTCCCAAATACCTCAACAGTCCAGAAACTACACTTTTCAATAAATCAGAAACTCTTTTTGGATTTGATAAGGCGAAAAAAGATATTCGGCTCAAGGACTATTCGATACTGGTAGAGGGACAAATGGATCTTATTATGCTTCACCAGGTTGGCATTACAAACACAGTTGCCTCATCGGGAACAGCACTGACCACAGAACACTTGACCAAGCTCAGACGACTGTCTGACAGAATCATTATGGCGTACGATGGTGACAGTGCTGGATTCAATGCATCAAACAGGAGTGCTCAGCTCGCACTGTCTCTCGGGATGGAGCTCAAAGTTGCAGTCATGCCAGAAGGTAAAGACCCTGCTGATTTGGCACGAGAAAATGTAGACGAACTTGTAGAGCGATTGAAAACAGCAAAACATATTATCGATTTCTACACAGAATCCCTTCTTGCACGAGGACTACCTGCGCGTGAGCTGGGACAGGAGATTCAAAAACATGTCCTACCATATGTTGCGATTCTGACCAGCACAATAGAAAAATCACATTTTATAAAAAGTATTGCCCAAAGAGCGTTTATAAAAGAGGATGCGCTGTGGGATGATTTGAAACGAATCGCAAGTCCACAACATACATATGTACCAATCAAAACAGATGGTCCACCGAAAACAGCGAGAGTGGATTCAATCGAAAGAAAGGTTGTGGGGGTAATCATGTGGCAGAAATCACAAAAAGCAAAAACAATGACACTAGCCCGCGCGGTGGGAGTGAATGAGGAAAATACCTCCGTCATTAATCCAGATGAAATAGAATCAAGAGCAAAAGAAATTTTTGGGGAGAGATGGGATGAGGTGTGGAATCAATTTGAAAAAGAGAAAGATCTATTGTTGTTTGAGACAGAAGCATATTATAATAATAAGGCAAATCTCGCACTGGACATACGCGAATTACTCATGGCTCTTGAGGAAGAACATTTAAAGAAAGAATTTCAAAAAACAATTGTATTACTCCAGAAGGCAGAACAACTCAGGGACAGTTCAGAGGTACTCAAATATTTAGAAGAATGCCAGCGAATCTCACAGAAAATTAACATCCTCAAACAAATTCATGAAAAAAACAAATAAAAAAAATAAAAAAGTACATACGAAATCTACTGTGAAGAAATCTTCTAAAAAAGTACAGAAGACTGTTAAGCCTGTGAAAAAAGTAAAAAAGGTGAAAAAAATCTCTGCACCAAAAGTGCGTAGTAAAAAGAAAAGCAAAACATCGATCGCAATCGGACTCGGTGGAAACGGACCTGTGAAAGTTTTAAAAAAGGCTGACAAACAGGATCAGGGTATGACACGACTCCTACACAAAGGAAAGGAACGAGGATATGTAACATATGATGAAATTTTGAAGGAGTTTCCTACAGTTGAAGAAGATATTTTATTTCTCGACGAGTTGTATGACAAACTTTCTTCATCTGGTATTGATATTTTGGAGGGCGGAGGACTTCTCGAAAATCCAAGTGTCGATGATTTAGTTAATAAAAAATATACATATGGACGGGAATCATCTTACGATTCTATTCAAATGTATCTAAAGGAAATCGGACAGTACCAGCTCATTTCCGGTAGTATGGAAAAGGAGCTCGCAAAACGAATTGAAGCTGGAGACATTGAGGCCAAAAATCTTCTTGCTCGTGCGAACTTGCGTCTCGTGGTTTCGATTGCTAAAAAATATGTTGGGCGTTCTGCTGACCTCACACTTCTCGATCTTATTCAAGAGGGGAATCTAGGACTTTTTAAAGCGGTTGATAAATTTGATTGGACAAAGGGATACAAATTTTCAACATACGCAACATGGTGGATTCGCCAGGCGATAACCCGAGCCCTTGCGGACCAGTCACGAACGATCCGCGTGCCAGTACACATGGTAGAGACTATCGCGAAATACAAACAGGTGGTTCGACGTTTGTCACAGGATTTGGGACGCGATCCACTTCCCGAAGAAATTGCAACAGAGATGAATATTCCTGTGGATAAAATCTATACGATTGAAAAAATTGATCAGAGCACAGTCTCTCTCGAGGCACCAATAGGTGAGGATGATGACAGTAAATCAAAACTGGGGGACTTTCTTGCTGATGATAAAATCCTATCACCAGATCAGGAGTCGTCACGTCGTATTATTTCAGACCAAGTCAAAGAAATTCTAAACGATCTTCCAGAAAAGGAACGCAAGATTCTTGAATTGCGACATGGACTCGTAGATGGTGTCACACATACACTCGAGGAAGTGGGCAAGGAGTTCGGTGTCACTCGCGAACGTATCCGTCAGATCGAGGCCAAGGCGCATGAGAAGATTAGGCAACACGACAAGATAAATCGCCTGCGAAACTACTATTAAAATATCCAAAAATTAAAACAAAATTTCCTACTTCTAAAGTGGGAAATTTTGTTATTCACATATTGGAGTTGCAATAGCTTTTATATAAAAATATTATGATATATACTAAAATAGTCTCTTTTTTATTAATTTTAATATGTTTTTATAACATTTGCATGCATTTTATGACTAAAATCCGAAAGAATTTTTTATCTGGAAAACTGAAAACTCTATCCTTTTTACTTCTTATGTCTATTGTGTGTATGGGGATATATATTCCAGCTCAAGTAGAAGCTGTTACTGTTCCCACCCTTTTAGCACACAGCAAATGCGGCGGTTCAACCTGTGTTGCAGGTGCCATGAATACTACCGGTGCCACTCTCCTCATTGCAGTAGTTTCTGAATACGCCATTAGTCCAACTGCGGTTGCACCGATTGATACATATGGAAATACTTGGCGAGCTTTGACACCTAAAAATGCTGAGATTAACGGCAATGCTGTAATATACTACTCATATGATAAAGCTGGCGGTTCACTCGTAACAGGAGCTAGTGACGTCATACGAATCAACGGCGGTTCTCTCGCAGCCATGGAAGTCATGGCATTTTCTGGAACTGTTACCGGAAGTAACCCGTTAGATGTTCAAAATGGAACGGCGTGTGCAACTTGTGCCAATCCTCACCTTACTGGCAGTGTTACACCGACTCAGGACAACGCACTCATCGTGAGTGGTTTTGGAGCCAACAACACCCTAAACCCTCCTTTAGTTAATTCCGGATTTACTCTCACCGATTCTGTTCCATACGGTTCCACTATTGGAGGAGGTGCTGCATATCTAGTTCAAACTACTGCGGCTGCGGTAAATCCTGCGTGGCAGTTTCAAGGCGGTTCAACCAACGGTGGTTATGTGATTGCGGCGTTCAAGTCTGCTGATAGTACACCTCCACCTGCTGATACTACTGCACCTATTATTTCTGCAGTTACTTCGTCATCCATTACTCAATCAGGCGCAAATATCACATGGACCACTGATGAGAATTCCGATACTCAGGTGGAGTATGGTACAAGCATTTCCTACGGACAATCAAGTGCATTAAACTCTTCTCTTGCAACTTCCCACGCTGTTTCTCTAGCTTCACTTTCACCAGCTACTCTTTACCACTACAGAGTAAAAAGCAAAGATGTGTCAGGAAATTTGGGTATCTCCACCGACCAAACCTTCACCACTGCCTCAGCTCCTGCTCCAGACACCACCGCCCCCACCACTCCCGGAACACCATCTGTTTCCGTGGTCTCCTCCTCCCAACTCTCCCTCTCCTGGACAGCCT
>JAZKAN010000007.1:0-42436 GCA_040389125.1 Patescibacteria group bacterium
AAAACGCAGTGATGCGAAATCTCAAACAGCGTATCGAGTCACTCGGAATGGAGGACAAGATTTTCAACGTGATTGTGCCAGTTGAAAAGAAAATCAAAATCAAAGGCGGTAAGCGAGTAGAAGAGGAGGAAAAAATTTACCCGGGATATATTTTGGTGGACATGATCGTAACCGACGACTCATGGTATGTTGTGCGAAATACTCCACGTGTGACCGGGTTCGTGGGTTCTGGTGTATATCCAGTACCAATAGACCAAAAGGAAGTTGACGAACTATTCGCCCGAATGAATGCGCACACGGTTAAACACAAAATTGATCTTGCTCCAAATGACTCGATTACTATTGTCGACGGTCCGTTTAAGGATCTCGAGGGTAAGGTCTCTGAGGTAGACGAGGAGCGAGGCAAGGTCAAAGTCCTCGTTGCTATGTTTGGTCGTGAGACACCCGTCGAACTTGATTTCCTTCAAATAAGGAAAAGCTAAAACTTCCAGATTTAGCGCATTTCGTTGTCGCTCGCTTGCGTTTGCTCCGTGCGCAGTACATTTGTACAGCTTGGTCGCAATACGCACTCGCTTCGCGAACTGCATCCAAATCTGAAAGTTTTAGAATTCCAGACATTCTTGATAATTTCTGCTAAGTAGGGTATAGTGTCCCTTCCCGCGCTTCTCGGGATTTTCCCACATAAACTAACACAATGGCTAAAAAAATAACAAAAAAACTTAAACTCGTTGCCCCAGCCGGCAAGATCACACCTGCACCTCCATACGGTCCAGCTCTTGGTCAGGCAGGCATCAACATTGGTGAATTCGTCAAACAGTTCAACGATGCTACAGCAAAGATGATTGGAGATTTGATTCCAGTTGAGGTGTCAGTGTACGAGGATCGAACATTCTCGTTTGTACTCAAGACTCCTCCTGCTTCAAATCTTATTTTGAAGGCTCTCGGCAAGGAAAAGGGTAGCGGCAAAAACGCAGTTTCAAAGGTAGGTACGCTCACAAAAGCACAACTCCGAGAAATCGCAGAAAAGAAAATGCCAGACCTAAACGCCAACGATATCGAAGCCGCAATGAAAATCATTGCAGGATCGGCTCGCTCAATGGGTGTTGAGATTAAGGGGTAATCAATTTTAAAAACAAAACAAAAAACTGCCAAAAAGGCAGTTTTTTGTTGTAAAACTTTACGTTTTGTATCATTTATTGTCCGACTCTAAATTTATTTAAATTTGGAGTATACTTATATTACTATGAAAAATGATACATTAATCATGAATAAAGGGACTTTTACAGAGATGAATTCAGACGGAAGGGTATTCACTGATTATAAGAAATTAAAAAGTTTAATAGAACATTGTAAGGCGCTGGGACTCAAGGTTGTTCTCACGCAGGGCACATTTGATATGATTCACGTGGGTCATGGCAGATATTTAAAGGAGGCAAAACAACACGGTGACATTCTTATTGTGGGTGTTGATAGTGATAAGAAAGTGCGACACAGAAAAGGTCCTGAGCGACCGGTTGTGCCTCAAGAGGAGCGACTTGAAATGCTATCACACCTTCGATATGTTGACCTTGTATTTCTCAAGGAACTCAAGGATCCAAAATGGAGTCTCATCAAAGCTATTCGTCCAGATGTACTTATTGCAACAAAACAAACATATAATGCACAACAAATAAAAGATCTCAAGGAACATTGCGGAAAGGTTGTGGTGCTCGAACCTCGTGCAACAACATCAACAAGTGCTAAAATCAGACTACTACAAATTGGAACTGCAAAAAAACTTGGACAAACACTTACTCCAAAATTAATGAAAGTGATCGAGGATGTGCTCTCGGAAATAAAAGGATAATATGGAAAAAATAATTATTGCATATGTACCTGTGCTCCACGAAGGATACAGGAAATTGTTTGAAAAATATTCAGATGCAAAATTATATATTCTTGGATCAGAGATTATTTCAGAATTTACACATCTCTCAAAAGAAATTCGACAACTAGATCCTGAGTTAATTAAAAAATCTATAGAAAGTTGGGATATTGTCTCAGGTGTGGAGGTGCTCAATATACAAAACCTCACTGAAATTTCTAAAAAAAATACATCAATCGTCATGCCAGACGAGGATATAATGCATGATTTGGTAGAAAAATATTTTTCAGGGAAAGAAATAATATTCGATTCTATTTTTTTGCGTTGGGATAAACACAAATCAATGGAAGAAAAACCTGTGGAGGCAGACCAAACTATTTCTCGAGAAAGTTTTGATAAAGAAGTAATACAAAAACTAAAAGTTGAAGCAGAAAGAAGTTCTGATATTTGGCGCAGGATCGGTGCAGCTATTGTAAAAGATGGAAAAATAATTTTCATGACACATAACATACATGTTCCATCTCCACATTCGCCATTTGCAGAAGGTGATCCTCGCAACAATTTTCATAAGGGTTTAGGTATTGAATATTCAACTGTGTTGCATGCAGAAGCTGGACTTATTGCTGAGGCTGCAAAGAAGGGGATTTCACTCGAAGGTACTTCACTGTATGTGAGTACTTTTCCCTGTCCGCCATGTGCAAAGCAGGTTGCGTTTTCGGGTATTAAAAAACTTTACTATACTGGCGGTTACAGCATTTTGGATCAAGAAAGAATTTTACGAAGTCAGGGTGTTGAGATTATTTTCGTAGAGCCGTAAGAAACATCTTCATTGACTAAATGGATGAGAATTGGTAAGGTTTTTCGAGAAAATATGGCACGAAAGTGTCAAAAAGGAGTATTAATGTACCCAACGTTTGAAGTTCCCGGTGTAAAATCGGAGGATGTGTGGCGGCTGTTCAATACGAGCAACTATCAGTACTACAGACAGACGGTCCATGATCTGCGGGATGGCAAATGTCCTTTCTGCAGGATTGATCCTGCGGTTAACACGGTCTTGTTCGAAAACACCTCGTGGCGGATATGGAAGAACACAATGGCGCCACGATCCGGGCAGGAGTGCCAACTCATCATTCCATCGAAACGACACGTCGATCGTCTTTCGGATCTGTCCATTCATGAATGGACAGATCTTCAGCTCATTCTCGACTGGTTGATGCAAAACCTCGGAGTCGGTGATGATGGTGTCTATGTGATTCGGACAGGTGATCCGTCTCGAAACGCCAAAAGCGTTCCTCATCTTCATGTGAATTTTCAGTATCCAACTGGGAAGGATCGTGTGGAGGTAACGATTGCCAAGTCATCAGAAGATTTGGAGAAGAAACTGCCAGTCCTCAGCGCATTTGAGAAGTATCGGGCTGCGGAAGAAGCGGGACATCCGAATCCGAGTGCAACACTCAGTGACGCAGAGTGGGATCTGATCAAGAACAAAATGACCCCTCCCGCCAAATAGCTGATTTCTCGATTAACTAATATGGGCTCCGCGTAGCGGAGCCCATTCTTTATTTGATTAATTATTTTTGTTTCTTATAATTCTTTGGCTCGCCAAATTTAAATTTCCATGCTTCGCTTTCTCCAAGTAGCTCCAAATCAGGCTCAACAAGGTGCGCGTGGATATGGAGTACACTACTGCCGTAGTTTCCATGTTCACTTTTTCCAAATCGTATAGCTATGCCACCACCAAGGATATTTCTTTTTTTTGTTTCTTCTGCGAACATTTCAAATAATTCTTTTCCTGCATCAGGATCAATATCTTTTATGTGTTCAATGTGTGTTTTGTATATTGCGAGCATTTGATGTTTAATTTTCTCGTATGGCCATTGATTGTCTGTGAGTACCCAAAATTTTCCTTCCTTTAAAATTGGGTTTTTATGATATTTTTCTAAATTTTCTCGACAAAATGGACAGTGCCCTTGTTCTTTTATTTCTTCCATGACTATTTTCTGGTCCTCGCGCCTTATAGCACCCATTTGTATAAATTTATTTTTGTCTGTCATATTTTTTTAGTATATTCGTAAAATGTGCAATCAAAGGGATTTTTTTCATCCTTGCCTTGGAATTCTTCGGAGACCAAATTCCATTCATCTTTATTAAAATGGAAAAATGTATCTCCTTCCACAACTACATCAACGACTGTTAATACTAGTCTATCTGCGTGTGGAAGTGCAAGTCTATAAATATCTGAACCTCCACTTACAAAAACCTCCTCGCCTTTTGTGGTTTTCATAGCTTCATCCCAGGAATGCACCACTGTACATCCAGGGTATGAAAAATCTTTTTGAGTCGTTAGGATAATGCTTTTTCTATCTGGTAATGGATGTCCAAGTCTTTTTATGATTGATTCAAATGTTTTACGGCCCATGAGTGTTGTATTGCCACGGGTTTTGGACGCAAAATGTTTTAAGTCTCGTGGCAAATACCACGGGATTTCTCCTTTGTTTCCAATAACAGAATTTTTGGATGTAGCAACAATAATTGAAATCATCTTTTGTTTATATGGCTACTGGAATACCTTTTATTCCTGGGTGTGGTTCGTAGTCAGACAAAATAAAATCTTCTTTTCGAAATGCAAACAAATCGGTTTTGTCAGTATTCATTGTTAGTGTTGGAAAGGCTTTTGACTCGCGAGCAAGCATAGTTTCAACTGCAGGTATTTGGTCTACATATATATGTGCGTCAGAAATGCTATGTACGAATTCGTACGGAATCGTATTTGTGAGATGGGCGATCATCATAGTCAGTGCTGCATACTGAACCATGTTTGATGGAACCCCAACAGGAACATCACCCGATCTCTGCATCATATGCAGTGTTAACTTGCCCTCAATGATTCTGATATTTAACCAACCATGACATGGACACACTACAACCTTTTGCTGTTTACCTTTGCCTCTACCCATGTATTGTGGAACCCATGGGGTGACAAAATGTGTTCGAAGTTGAGGTTCCTCATTGATCTGCTCAATAATATGTTTGAATTGATTGAATGATGGACCTTCTGAAGTGGGAAAATCATGAAATGCAGCGCCGTACGAGCCTGGACCAAGATCGCCAGTCTCGAGTCCTCGTTTGGCGCATTTTTCAGGAGTTGCCCACGATTTCCACCAATAACAACCAAACTCCTCTAGTTTTTCTACTGTTCGAGCTCCATTAATAAACGCACAAATTTCTCCAATAGCTTGCTGCCAGACTGTAACAGGCAAAAATTCTGAAACCTTAGGATTCATATTGCGCTCTGTGATCATTGGAAAGCCATTCTCAAGCTTAAAGCGCATAGGTTCTGGAGCGATAAGGGTAAGAGCGTCTACACCTTGCTGGCTAGGTGTTCGAATGCCTTTTTCGAGAATTTCACGAAGTAATCTTTTGTACTGATCGTCAGGTGTGCGTTCATTATATGGTTTCATGTTCAAATTATAGCTTGTGTATACATGGTCCGCAATATTGCCTTTCGGATGTATTTGAATGATAATAAAAACTATGAAAGATACACAAATCAAAAAACTTATAGATTCAGAAAGAAAAAGACAGAAGAAAGTAATCAATTTAATTGCGTCAGAAAACTATGTTTCCAAGGACGTGCTTGAGGCGCTTGGATCGGAACTTACAAATAAATATGCAGAAGGGTATCCAACTAAACGATACTATGGTGGACAAACATATGCAGATCAAATTGAAATGTTGTGCCAGGAAAGAGCACTTAAACTTTTTGGTTTGTCAGATAAAAAGTGGCGAGTGAATGTTCAGCCACTTTCTGGTTCACCAGCAAATCTGGCTGTGTATGTAGGCCTAGTTCCTCCGGGTGCAAAAATAATGGGAATGTCTCTGGACCACGGAGGACATCTGACACATGGACACAAAGTATCTGCAACTGGGAAGTTTTGGCAACAAGTTCCATATGGTGTTGATCCGGTAACAGAAGTGATCAACTACGATGAGCTACGGAAAATTGCAGAGGCGGAAAAACCTAATCTAATAGTCGCTGGCTTTACCGCATATCCTCGAAAAGTAGATTTTAAAAAATTTCGAGAAATTGCAGATAATTGCGGAGCACTCCTCATGGTAGACATGTCACATTTTGCAGGACTCGTGGCGGGCAAAGCGTATTCATCGCCATTTGAATACGCGGATATTGTAACTACTACGGTACATAAAACACTTCGTGGCCCGCGAAGTGCTATGATTTTTTCAAAACTCGACGAAAGAGAATTGTATAAGAAAATTGACAAAGCTGTGTTTCCTGGGCTTCAAGGCGGTCCCCATTTAAACCAGATCGCCGCAACTGCAGTGGCACTCAAGGAGGCTGCTACTCCTGCGTTTAAAACCTATGCAAAACAAGTTGTAAAAAACGCGTCGACACTTGCAAAAGAATTGAAAAAACGTGGGTGGAAAATAATTTCTGGCGGAACTGATACTCATCTTATTCTTGTTGATACCTGGATGAATGGGCGGGGAATTTCAGGAAAAGAGGCGAGTGATAGACTCGAAGCACAGGGAATTATTGTAAACAAAAATACAGTACCTGGAGAAACCAGATCACCCATGGACCCATCTGGAATACGACTCGGTACTGCTGCCGAAACTACTCGAGGCAAAAAAGAAAAAGATATGATAAAAATTGCTGAAAGGATAGATGTCATTTTGAGGAAGAATTAATTTTATACAACCTTTAAAAACTCTCAAGTCAGTGCTATGATGGCGGTATGGAGGTCCAGATCAAGAAAATAAATGACGAGGCGATAATTCCTGCTTTTGCAAAAGCGGGAGATGCTGGTATGGATGTATTTTGCAATGAAACGGTAACTCTCATGCCAGGACAAATCGTAAGGGTTAAAACGGGTATTGCGATGCATATCCCGGAAGGATGTGCTGGGTTATTTTGGGATAAAAGTGGTCTCTCGATGAATCACGGATTGAAGACCTTGGGTGGAGTTATTGATTCTGGGTATCGAGGTGAAGTACTGGTGGGGATGATCAATCTGGGAACAGAGGCATACACGATAGAAAAGGGTAACAAGGTTGCACAAATGATAATTCAAAAAGTTGAACATCCAGAAATTCGAGAAGTTGAAATTCTCGCTGATTCTGAGCGAGGAGAAAGTGGTTTTGGGAGTACTGGAAAATAATATGAAAGAAGAACTCGTCTCACATATAAAAATAATTTTAGAAGAGTTTGGAATTGAAAATCCAAAAGTTTCTCTTGATATTCCAACACGAACAAATATGGGGGATTATTCGACAAGTGGTGCAATGGCCTACGCCAAAAAGCTCGATAGAAAACCTCTCGACTTAGCGAATGAAATCAAAGACATCCTTGACTCAAAACACATTCCACATGTTGCAAAAATTGAAGTGGTCATGCCTGGATTTATTAATTTCTTTTTTGATGCAGACTACTATTCTCAAAATGTGGAGCGGATTTTGACTCAAGAAAATAAATACGGAAAGAACAAAACGCATGCCGGAGAAAAAATAATTGTG
Source organism: Patescibacteria group bacterium (assembly GCA_040389125.1). Taxonomy (GTDB): domain Bacteria; phylum Patescibacteriota; class Minisyncoccia; order Phycocordibacterales; family DATDWN01; genus JAZKAN01. The sequence continues at coordinate 7,400 of JAZKAN010000007.1, forward strand.
GAGTACACGGTTACAAATGTTTTAAAACCTTTACATATCGGACATCTTATGGGTAATGTTATTGGTGAGTCACTCTCAAATATAATTCATGCGACAGGCGCAGAAGTTAAACGAAATAACTATCAGGGAGACAGCGGTCTTCATATTGCAAAAACTATATGGGGCATGCGAAAATTGGGTGGGAAGGTGGAAGGGAGTTTACATGATAAGGTAGAGTATATTGGAAAAGCATACGCACTGGGCGCTAATACATTTGAGACGGATGAGGTAGTTCAAAAAGAAATAAAAGATATAAACAAAAATATTTTTGAGAAAACAGATCTTGATGCTGTTGATTTGTATATGTGGGCACGTCAGGTGAGCCTCGATCATTTTGAAGAATTGTATGCAAAACTTGGAACAAAATTTGACTATTACTTTTTTGAAAGTGAAGTCACTGAGGATGCGCTCCGAATTGTGCATGAATTTCTGAAAAAAGGATTGTTTGAAGAAAGTGACGGGGCGATTGTTTTTCATGGAGAAAAATATGACAAGTCACTTCACACACGAGTGTTTGTAAACAGCCAAGGAATACCTATGTATGAGGCAAAAGATATTGCACACGCATTTCGTAAATACAAAACATATCCGTTTGATAAAGCCATTATCATTACAGCAAATGAACAGGATGGATACTTCAAAGTGGTGCTGGAGGCTCTGCGACACATCGATGCAGTTTTGGGAAATAAAATACAACATTTGTCCCACGGTATTTTGAAGCTTACAGATGGAAAAATGTCTTCTCGCAAAGGTAATGTAATAACGGGCGAGTCGCTGATTGAAGATGTCGAAAACTTGGTAATGGAAAAAGTAAAAGATCGCGAGTGGACTGACGAAAAAAAATCTATAGTTGCTACAATGGTTGGAGTTGCCGCGATAAAGTATTCGATTCTTCGTCAAGCTGTGGGAGGTGATATTATTTTTGACTTCGATAAATCACTTTCATTTGAAGGTGACTCGGGTCCGTATTTGCAGTATGCGACTGTACGGGCGAACTCACTTTTGGAAAAAGCAGATGGTGTTGTGAAAATGAGCGAAAACCTGCCAGCGGGCTGGCAGACAACAAATTTGGAGCGACTGCTCGAACAATATCCGGATGTTGTTCTCCGTGCTGGGGAATTATACGCACCGCATTATATCGTGACATATCTTGTCGAGCTTGCTGGAGAATTTAATTCATTTTATGCGTCACATAAAATTATAGATACTGAAGACAAGACATCGCCATATCGTTTGGCTTTGACACGTGCGTTTGTGACAGTGATGATTTCTGGTCTTGATCTACTGGGAATTAAGGTGCCAGACAGTATGTAGAAACAAAAGTGAAAGGTCGTGACATTTTGGGACGTACTATGATATAGTGTTTACACAAGCGTTATGAGACTAATCACCTCTAGCTTTGGGAAGAAAGTTGTCCGTAGGATGTGGACGATGATTAGAACCCGACGGGTACGCCCGATACAGCAGTAATGAGATCTGTTGCGTAACAAACGGACAGGAAACAAGGTGGTACCACGAATACTCTGAGTGAAAGAGACTCGTCCTTGCCTAGCAATTATTTGCTGTACAAGGACGGGTTTTTAATTTACAAAAATATGGATGATCAAAAAAATACAACAGTAGAAACACATGAAGAAACTAAAAAATCTGATGTAGCTCTAAAAGAAGAAGCTGTTTTGGAATTCTGGAAGGAAAATAATATTTTTCAAAAGACGTTGGAGAAAGATGCGCCAAATGGTGAGTTTGTTTTTTATGAAGGTCCTCCAACTGCCAATGCAAAACCCGCTCTGCACCATTTAGAGGCACGAGTGTTCAAGGATATTATTCCGCGATACAAAACCATGCGGGGTTTTCATGTTGGTCGCAAGGGTGGCTGGGACACACATGGATTACCTGTGGAACTTCAGATTGAAAAGAAACTTGGACTCAAGTCTAAAAAGGAAATTGAAAGTTTTGGAATCGAGAAATTTAACCAAGAATGCAAGGAGAGTGTATTCCAGTATATTTCTGACTGGGAAAAATTTACGGATCGTATCGGATATTGGGTAGACAAAGACAACGCGTACTATACGTTTGATAATAACTACATCGAGTCACTCTGGGCGATTTTGAAAACAGTCAATGAGAAAAAACTTTTGTACAAGGACTACAAAGTTGTGCCCTGGTGTCCGCGATGTGGAACCGCACTCTCGTCCCATGAACTCGCACAGGGATATCAGGAGGACAAGGATTTGTCTGTGACTCCGAAGTTTAAATTATTACCAGACCAAAAATTTGGAGAAAATAAAGAATTTGTAACTGGTCAGAGTGCATACATACTCGCATGGACAACAACACCATGGACACTTCCAGGGAATGTTGGTTTGGCGGTAGGTGAAAAAATTTCATATAGTGCTATACGAATAAATGAGATTAAGGAGTTGCTTATTGTTGCAACGGATCTTGTCGAAAAATTATTTAAAGATAATAAGATTGAGATTGTACATACGTTTAATGGGTCTGGTCTCATTGGGCTTCGCTACGAACCTCTCTATAATTTCCTTTCTGCAAAATTTGAAAGCAAAAATCCGGAAAGCTTTGCAAAAGCATACCAAGTATATGCAGCGGATTTTGTAAATACAGAAGATGGTACAGGTATTGTACACACAGCTGTCATGTACGGACAGGAGGATTTTGAACTTGGTACATCGGTTGGACTTCCAAAATATCACCTAGTAAAAGATGATGGGCATTTCCTAGATGATATGGATTTTCTGTCAGGACGATTTGTAAAGGAAGTCGATGAAAATGGAAAACCCACGCTTGCAGTAGATATCATAAATGATCTTAAAACTCGAGGGCTCTTTTTCAGTCAGGAAAATATAAAACACTCGTACCCACACTGTTGGAGGTGTAAAACTCCGCTTATCTACTATGCGCGTGACTCATGGTATATACGCATGTCATCTCTCCGAAATGACCTCGTGGCAGAAAATGAAAAAATAAATTGGGAACCAGCACATATCAAGGAGGGTCGTTTTGGAGAATGGCTTCGCGAAGTCAAAGATTGGGCGATTTCGCGTGAGAGGTATTGGGGAACACCACTTCCTGTGTGGTCAGATATCCATGGCAATTATCATGTTATTGGGAGTATTGAGGAGCTTAAAAAATTATCTAAAAAATCCAATAATGGCTACTTTGTAATGCGACATGGTGAAGCAGAAAATAATGCACAGGGCATATATTCGTCAGATCCAAATAAATATCATCTTACAGAAAAAGGAAAAAATCAGGTTTCTGAAACAGCTGAGGAATTAAAGAAAAAAGAAATTACGGTCATATATGCATCACCGTTTTTACGAACAAAAGAAACAGCTGAAATGGTTGCTAGTCACATTGGTTTCCCAGTCGAAAAAATTATATTTGATGATCGATTGAGAGAGCTTGATTTCGGTGAGTTTTCTGAACGACCAATTACTGATTACTGGGAATATTGCAAGAATCGAGAAACAACATTTGACTCAAAAATTCCAGGTGGTGAAAGTTATCAGGATACCAAACGTCGATTTGGAGAATTTCTGTATGAAATTGATCAGAAACGTGCGGGTGAAAATATTTTGATTATTTCGCATGGTATTGCAACTGAAATACTACCTACCGTAATCGAAGGTGCAAACAAAAAACGCTCTCTCGAAATTCTTATTTCTGGACTTGGAAATAAACCCGCACAACTACACAGAGAACATGAATTTATTCGTTTGCCGCACAATGAAAATTTTGAGCTTGATTTGCACAAGCCATTTATTGATGGAGTGAATCTTGTCGATGAGGAAGGTAATCAACTAACGCGTGCCAAAGAAGTTATGGATGTTTGGTTTGATTCGGGATCAATGCCATTTGCCCAAAATCATTATCCGTTTGATACAAAACTTGATGAAATTGTGGATGGTGTTCGACTATACCCAGCAGACTTTATTTCCGAAGCAATCGACCAGACTCGTGGGTGGTTCTATACACTCCTCGCAATTGGAGTACTCTTGGACAGAGGAACTCCATACAAAAACGTGATTTGTTTAGGACATATTCTTGATGCAGACGGTAAGAAAATGAGTAAGTCAATTGGAAATATAGTGGAGCCGTGGAGTCTGATGAATACGTATGGAGTAGATGCACTCAGACTATGGATGTACTCAGTCAACCAGCCAGGTGATTCAAAGAACTTTGATGTAAAAACTGTTGATGAAATAATTAAAAAAATATTCAACCCACTTTCAAATATTCATGCCTTTTATGCAATGTATGAGAAAGAGGTAGATCGTATCGATCCACTTTTATCGCAGAATCCTTTAGATATCTGGATACTCGCTGAACTTCATGATCTTATAAAAAAGGGTACTGAAAATTTAGATAATTACAAAATGTTTGAGCCTATACGACTTCTTCGAGATTTTGTACAGGATTTTTCAACATGGTACTTGCGACGTTCAAGAGACCGATTTAAAGGAGAAAGTAAACAGGATTTGAGTGAAGCTGTATCGGTCACGGAGCATGTGCTTATTGAGATCACAAAATTCCTTGCACCGCCTGCACCATTTTATGCTGACTGGTTGTATCGAGAAATTACAAAAGGAACACAAAAAGAAAGTGTGCATCTAGAGAATTGGCCAGAGTTGCGAGATGTGAATTCTGAAGCAATCGAGACAATGAAAACAGTTCGTGATGTTGTGACATCTGCACTGGAGCTTCGTCAAAAGGCTGGACACAAAGTTCGTCAGCCACTTGCTACGCTTACTATTCCCAATGCATTTCCACAAGAACTTTTAGATATTATTTGCGATGAGGTAAATGTAAAAAAAATAGAAATTGTAGAGGGGGGCGAAATAAAACTTGATACAGATTTGACAGATGAACTTCGAGAAGAAGGAATTGCTCGTGATATTATTCGCGGTATTCAGGATGCTCGAAAAAAGGATAATTTGTCGCCGAGTGATGCAATATTGCTCGTAGTCTGTAGTCCAGAATCCGTTCAGAATATAATAAAAAAATATTTGAACATGATTACCACTCCAACACTCGTCGGTACAGTAACGTATTCAAATGATCCTCAAACTCACGAGATTGCTCTTGAAAATACTTCTATCTCAATTTCGATTGTGAGGTAATATGTCATACCATATATACACAACAGATGGAATCATCTTGAAACGAACGATGTTCGGTGAGGCAAACATACTTCTCTATATTTTGACGCAGGATCTCGGACTTATTATTGCCTCTGCACGATCGACTCGGCTCGCTGTCTCTAAACTCCGTCCAGCATTACAGGAATACTCAGATGTATCTGTTTCAGTTGTACATGGAAAAAATGGCTGGAAAGTAACTAATGTGCTCGAAAAAGAGAATTTCTTTTTTAGTTGCCCAGAATATTCTCATAGAGTATTGGCACAGGTGACGGCGGTACTACTTAAAATGATTCAAGGTGAGGATCCACATCCAGATATTTTTCATGTGGTACGAACAGGATTTCAATTTCTAAAATCTGTTTCTGAAAAAGATATTCAGTATTTTGAGTATCTTTTTGTTCTTCGTATTTTGTACTACCTTGGATATGTTGTTTCCGATTCTGAAACAGAAGTATTTTTAAAAGAGAGTATGGTTTGGAATGTAGAAATACTACAAGAGATTATTCCCAAAAAGGGAGTACTGCTGCATATAATAAATAAAGCGCTCAAGGAGAGTCAACTGTAATATATAAATATGGTATACTACAATCTATGGATTTCGAAAAAAGCAGCATTGAACAACTTAAGCGTTCACTCTATTCGCGAAATGAGAATATAATTCCCAAGGAAAAACGCACCCCAGTACAAAACCACGAGGAGTCTGGCGTACCAGTAGACTGGGGGCAAAAACCTTCTTTTGATATAAACATAGATGAAATGACAGTTAAAAAGAATTCATTTTTTAATAAATTTTTTCTCATCGCTTTTGTGTTTTTTCTTTTGTCACTTGGTATAGCGGCATTTATATTTTTTGGTGGAATAAATACTATTTCTTCAAATAATGTTGATATAAAAATTGTTGCACCAAGCTCGGTATCTTCGGGAGAAGTGCTGGATATCGGTCTCACTATGGTAAATGGAAATCGTACGGATCTCGAGGGTGCTGTACTATATATAGACTACCCTACAGGAGTGAAAACAGCAGATGATAAAAACACTCCTGTAACGCGTGACAAAATTGATTTAGGTACTATTCAGAGCGGAAAAAGCAAAGACTATGCAGTGAGAGCACTTTTGTTTGGTGAAAAGGATGTTGTCAAAACTCTGACATTTACAATTGAATACAAGGTAAAAGGTTCAAATGCTGTCTTTTCAAAAGAAAAAACGTACGATGTCACTATCGGTTCGTCACCGCTCCTCCTCAATGTAACATATCCTAAAGAAGTGAACTCGGGAAAACAAATCACAATTTCTATTGATGTGACCTCGAATTCTAGTGTGATCGTCCAAAATACTCTCCTTAAGGTTGAATATCCGTATGGATTTACATACACCAGTTCCAACGTGGGACCAATTCCCAATACATCTGTCTGGAATATCGGAGATTTAAAAAATGGCGATAAGAAAACCATAACAATTAGTGGAGTTCTGGTTGGTCAAAATATGGAAGATCGCTCATTTCGAATTTCTGTGGGAACTGCAAATGGAGCTGATCCAAAAACATTTGATACGGATCTTGCGGTTAATCAAGCTACAATAGGAATACGAAAATCATTCTACGATTTAACTCTAGCTATGGGGGGAAATTCTGTAGTGCGTGTCGGAGGTCAATCCAATATTACTATTCAATGGCAAAATACGTTACCAGAGCGACTACTAAACAACTCCATATCAGTTAGTTTGTCTGGAAACGCTCTGGATCGAAGTGTGGTCAATCCAACAAATGGGGGATTTTATCAATCAGTCAATAATACTGTTGTATGGGATAAAAATAGCACTCCAATATTGTCCAATATTTCTCCTGGTGACAACGGCAGTGTTTCTTTAAATTTGGGCACCATTTCTAATCCTGTTGTGATCAGATCAATAAAAAATCCACATATTGATGTGCATGTAGAAATGGAAGGTAGCAGATCTGGCCAGGATATTACACCAGTTTCATCGACTCAAGATGTGACCATCAAAATGGAATCCACTCTTAGTTTTACTGCAAATTCATACAAAAATAACGGAGGGATATCAAATACGGGACCTGTGCCACCACAAGCAGACAAGGAATCAACATACACAGTAACATGGACCCTTACCAATACCACAAATGATTTAAGTGGCACAATAGTTTCTGGTATGCTACCACCAGGTGTCACATGGAAAGGTGAGGCAACTCCAGCTAGTGAACGTATCAGTTATAATCCAGACACAAAACGCATTACATGGAATGTGGGTAATGTGAGTGCTGGAAGCGGATTTACGCTGTCACCACGAGAAGTCTCGTTTAAAGTCGGAATCACACCAAGTGTTAGTCAGGTTGGCACTACGCCAGCACTGGTAACCAATATGAGTGCGGGAGCAACAGATACATATACCAACACCACGCTTACTCAAAACACAGAAAATGTCACGACTCGGTTTAATGACTCAAATTTCCAGCAGGGCAACGATACTGTTGTGAAATAAGCAAAATTAGGCTAGTATCAAATCTAATTATGGCAGAAGAAAAAACAAAAAAACAGGACGGTGATATGGAAAAAATTATCTCTCTGTGTAAACGCCGAGGATTTGTGTATCCGGGATCAGAGATTTATGGAGGTATGGCGGGTATGTATGATTTTGGTCCATATGGTGTTGAGTTGTTACATAATCTGAAATCTGAATGGTGGAAAGAATACACCCAAAAAAGAGAAAATTATTTTGGCCTCGACTCAGCAATGTTCAAAGATCCACGAGTGTGGGAAGCATCCGGGCATACCAGTGGTTTTTCTGATCCTTTGGCTGAATGTAAAAAATGTAATACTCGGATTCGTGTTGATAAAGAATTGGGTAAAATTGGAGTGGTTGCCGATGAAAAAATGTCAGAGCAACAGCTAAATGATTTATTTACTGCACATAGCAAAAAAATAAAATGTCCAAAATGTGGGGCAAATGATTTTACACCTGTTCGTGCCTTTAACCTGCTTGTAAAAACAAATATGGGAGATTTTACAGGTAAAAATGAAAACCCAGTATATTTACCTGGTGAGGCCTGTCAGGGTATTTATTTAAATTTTAAAAATGTTGTAGATACGACTCGTGCAAAAATACCATTTGGTATTGCACAAATCGGTAAGGCGTTTAGAAATGAAATCTCACCACGTAATTTTCTTTTTCGAACTCGAGAGTTGGAACAGGCTGATACACAATTTTTTGTTCGTCCTCATGAAAATAAAGATGCATATGAGAGAATCAAGCAGGAGCGAATGGAATGGTATATAAAATTGGGAATTAAAAAAGACAATCTCCGATGGAAGCAGCATGAGAATCTTGTATTTTATGCGTCGGATGCGTGGGATATTGAGTACAATTTTCCATCATACGGGTTTGATGAGATGGAAGGAATTCACGATCGTACGGATTACGATTTGACTCAGCACTCAACATTTTCTGGCACAGATCTCTCGTATACCGATCCAACTACATCAGAAAAATATATTCCATGGATATTGGAAACATCGGTGGGGATGGGACGAATGTTTCTCGCCTTTATGTCTGACGCCTATACTGAAGATGAAATCGGAGGTGAGACTCGCACTGTACTCAAGTTGTCACCTAGACTTGCCCCTATTAAAGTTGCTGTATTTCCACTCCTTAGAAATAAGCCAGAACTGGTTGCGAGGGCTCGTGAAATATACGATATGCTCCGAGAAAATTTTCGAACAGAATTTGATGATAATGGGAACATAGGAAAACGATACAGACGACAAGATGAAATCGGTACACCGTTTTGTGTTACTGTGGATTTTGACACGATAGAAAAAGATAATACTGTAACTGTGCGTTCCCGAGATACAGGTACTCAAGAAAGAATTGCAATTTCAGATCTGATTACGCATCTAAAGTCACAAATTCAATAAAGATTGCAAAAATTAATTTTTATAGAGTTTTTTCGATCACTTCCATATTCTCGAATTTCTGGTATAGTCTGTGTCACGCATAACCTGTAATACCATGAAATTCACCAAAACAATCCTAAAAAATGGCTTAACTGTGTTGTCTGTACCAACAAAGGACAGCCTATCTGTCACTGTGCTCGTCATGGTTCATACGGGCTCAAAATATGAAACAAAGGACAAAAACGGCATCTCTCACTTTTTGGAGCATATGTGTTTCAAGGGTACCAAAAAATTCCCAAAACCATCCGATATCTCGATTGAGCTCGATAAAATCGGCTCACAGAGTAATGCATTTACTGACCATGAATTTACTGGGTATTACGCAAAGGCACATCCTGATCATATGGATACAATCATAGATATTGTTTCCGATATTTATTTGAATTCACTATTTGATCCAAAAGAAATTGAAAAAGAAAAAGGTGTGATTGTTGAAGAAATAAATATGTATGAGGATATGCCTCATCGCATAGTTCAGGAAGTATTTACAGAAGTAATGTATGGAGATCAGCCAGCTGGGTGGGGCGTTGCTGGTACAAAAGAAACAGTACGAGGAATGACACGAGAAGATTTTTTGGCATATCATACAAATCACTACGTAGCGGGAGCAACAACAATTATTGTTGCGGGCAATTTTGAATCTACACACGCGCTCACAAAAATTGAAAATGCATTTTCTGCTATTTCTACTAGTCCAAAGGGTGAAAAAAATAAAGTGATAGAATCACAAGTGAAGCCAGAGATAAAAATAAAACAAAAAAATACAGATCAAACACATATTGTTCTTGGAGTGCGGGGGTATGATGCAAAAAATGAAAAAAATTATGCACTCAAAATCCTCAGTACGGTTCTCGGTGGTGGTATGAGTTCACGACTCTTCCAGAAACTACGTGAAGAAATGGGCGTGGGATACTACGTTCGTGCTGGAGTAGATGAGTACACGGATCATGGGGTGCTTTCTGTATCAACTGGTGTAGATGTAAAAAGGGTAGATGAGGTTGTCTCGGCAATACTCGTAGAAATGAATCGGTTTACAACTGAGCTCATATCCGACGAAGAGCTCAAAAGAACAAAGGACTATATGATCGGAAATATGTATCTGGGTCTCGAATCATCTGATGCTCTCGCAGAGTATTATGCAATCCAGGATATACTCATGAGCGATCTCATTACTCCTGATGAACTTGCTCAAAAGGTACAAAAAGTAACTGCAGAAGAGATCCAATCTGTTGCACGCGAGATTATGCGCGATGACAGGCTAAATATGGCTATAGTTGGCAATATTCCAGATCCAGAATCTCTCACTAAAATCTTTCATTTTTAGGATCTACGAATTAGTTTTTACAGGACAAGCCTCTCGTGGTAGTATTCACATATATGGAATATAAAGAACACAATGTTCATGTGAGTACCGAGACAATAGTTAAAACTATTATTATTGTGCTTTTGTTTGGTACGCTTTTTATTCTGAAAACTCTTATTTTGGTTGTACTCATGTCGATTGTGATTGCATCTGCTATTGAGCCTGCCGTGCAGTGGCTAACGAAACGTAGAATACCCAGATTGCCATCAGTTATCATGATCTACCTTTTCTTGGCTGCGGTCCTGGCGGGTGTTGTATATTTTCTTCTTCTCCCACTTTTGTCCGAATCAACATCATTTCTGAAAAACTTCCCAATATATTTTAGTGAAAGTAATTTGTCGAACACAATTGCACACAGTAGTTTTCTGTCATCCCAGCCATTTGTCGAAACTCTAAAAGAAAGCGTAAACCTCAACCAGTTTGTGGATCAGATCAATGGAATAATTGGAAGTCTCACATCAAATACATTTAATACGATAGCAACTGTATTCGGTGGTATTTCAAGTTTCCTCCTTATGATTCTTCTCTCATTCTATCTGACTGTGAGCGAGGACGGTATAGAAAAATTTCTTCGTGTTATTACAACTATCAAACATGAAAAATACGCAATTAGCCTATGGAAGAGAACGCAGCGGAAAATTGGTTTGTGGATGCAAGGGCAACTCATCCTCGCGATTATTATCGGCATGCTTGTATATTTGGGACTGACACTCATAGGTGTGGAAAATGCTCTACTTCTCGCATTTCTCGCTGCAGCGTTTGAAATCATTCCACTCTTTGGCCCGATTCTGGCTGCAATTCCTGCTATTGCGATTGCCTCTGTGGGCGGAGGGTTCTCTATGGCGCTCATTGTAGCAGGGTTCTATATTATTGTTCACCAGTTTGAAAATCAGCTCATATATCCACTCGTGGTAAAGAAAATTGTGGGTGTCTCTCCAATTATTTCGATTATTGCACTCGTTGCAGGATGGGAACTCGGTGGTTTCCTCGGCCTCATACTTTCTGTGCCAGTTTCAACCGCTCTCATCGAATTTTTTGATGACCTCGAGCGAAACAAAATTGAAAAAATAGAAAAAATGCAAACAGAATAGTGTTTTAACTTTAATGAAAAAGTTTTATATTACAACACCCATTTTTTACCCAAATGCTAATCTGCATATGGGTCATGCATACACAATAACTGTGTGTGATATTTTAGCGAGAGCACACAAACTGCAGGGAGATGACACATATTTTTTGACAGGATCGGACGAAAATACTGGGAAAATACTTAAAATTGTTGCTGAGAAAAACCAGACAGTTCCCGAATACCTAGCCGACGTAACAGAAAAATTTAAGGATTTATATCAGAAACTCAATATTTCGTACGACCAGTTTATTCAGACAAGTGATACAGAGCACCACTGGCCGGGTGCTGTGGCGATGTGGAAAAAACTTGTCGAAGCGGGGGATATATACAAATCAAAATACACCGGTTTGTATTGCGTTGGATGCGAGACATTTTATACCGAAAAGGATTTGATAGATGGAAAATGTCCAGTACACCAAACCGTACCCGAAAAAATAGAAGAGGAGAATTATTTTTTTAGACTTTCTAAATACACATCCCACATAAAGGAAAAAATTGAAAGTGATGAGCTGTGTATTGTTCCTGCTACTCGCAAAAATGAAATTCTCGCGCTTCTCGGACGTGGGCTCGAGGATATTAGTTTTAGTAGACCGATAAAAAATGTGCCACATGGTATTCCTGTGCCAGGAGATCCCGAGCAAGTGATATACGTATGGTGCGATGCTCTGGTAAATTATATTTCTGCACTCGGATACGGACGAGACGATGAATTGTTTCAGAAATTTTGGCCCGCAAACGCACACGTGATTGGCAAGGATATTTTGCGATTTCATACTGCCATCTGGCCTGCAATGCTCCTCTCTGCGGGGCTTCCACTCCCAAAATCCATTTTAGTACATGGACTCATTATTTCTGGAGGTCAAAAAATGTCAAAATCTCTTGGAAATGTTGTTGATCCATATGAACTGATTTCTGAATACGGCACTGATGCTGTACGGTATTATTTGGCTCGCGAAGTTTCTCTGTTTGAGGATAGTGACATGACTCTCGAAAAGTTTAAGGAAAGCTACAACGGGGGACTTGCAAATGGACTCGGCAACTTGGCTTCTCGCATACTTACTCTCTCTGAAAAATATTTGGAAAAATGCCCTGAAATTCCAGAGAAATCAGACTTTACTGAGTATTTTGCTTTTTTTGAGAAATTTGAAATTCAAAAAGCCGTGGACTATGTATGGGGTGAAATAGGGGAATTGGATAAGTTTATTCAAACTTCAGAACCGTTTAAAGTAGTAAAAGTTGATGAGAGAAAAGGTAAAGAACTCATTTCTGAAATGGTAGTTCGTCTGTATCGAATTGCACGAATGCTAAATCCAATTATGCCTGAGACAAATGTTCTGCTCAAAAAACTAATCAAAGAAAACAAAAAGCCAGAAAAGCCCCTTTTCCTTCGAAAAGATTAATTTTATTTAATAAAATAAAGAAATGTCATATATAATCGAATCAAACCAACTTAAGTCACCAGAAAAATTTAAAGGATTGTTTTGGAAGATTACTCTCTGTATTACGGGTATAGTTTTGGTTTTTGGTTTATTTATGTATCTTGATCGCAGTGGAATAATTGATATAAACAAAATGTATAATTATTTTCATGCATGTAGAGCTTGTTAAATATAGTGCATTAATTAAAATATGTTCGACTACATAGACATCCACTCACACCTCTATTTTCCTGACTACGATGGAGATAGAGATGAAGAGATCCAAAAAATGAAAGATGCTAAAATCGTTACGATAAATGTCGGAGTGGATTTTGAGACGTCAGAAAAGTGCACCCTACTCGCGGAAAAACATGACAATCTTTTTGCATGTATCGGACAACACCCGTCGGATCTGACAGTTCATTCTGTATTTGATGAACGATTTGTAATACTGGCCGAAAATCCTCGAGTTGTTGCGCTAGGTGAATGTGGACTCGATTATTTTAGGATCACAGAATCTGAAAAAGAAATAAAAGAAATGCAAAAGAGAGTGTTTGAATCCCATATTGATTTGTCGCTCAAGACAGGGAAGCCTCTCATGCTCCATGTGAGGCCAAAAGATAAAGTTGGTTTCGATGCATACAAAGACACTCTCGATATTCTGGAGTCCTACGCACAAACACATGGAGACAAACTGCGAGGCAATGCACATTTTTTCATTGGTGACATGGATGTGCTCAAACGATTCTTGGCTATTGGGTTTTCAGTTTCATTTGGCGGAGTACTTACGTTTACACACGAATATGACGAGTACGTACGATACACACCACTCACACACATCATGTCCGAATCAGACGCACCGTTTGTTGCGCCAGTTCCATATCGAGGCAAACGCAATTCACCACTCTACATTCCCCATATCGTCCAAAAAATCGCTGAAATCCGTGGTGAACCCCTTGAAACAATTAAAACCATATTACGAGATAATGCGATAAATTTTTTCAAAATTTGAACCCTTTCTGGTATATGAAGTAGTACGCTATTTACTTCTCGCGCCTGTAGTTTTTATTGTAGTATTTGCACCGAGACCTCCGTATTGGAAAGATGTTCCGTCGCATGCCTTTGTACCTGGATCTGGGCCATCTGCATTTTCTAATTGGTATGTTATTAAATACCACCCGCGGTTACAACCGAATAAAAGTGAATAGTAGTTATATGAAAAACCTCCCCAACCGGCAAATACCCCATTATCTGTTGGATCTTTTGATAACTTTGACAAATACGGACTCAGAAGAGTTTGAAGCGCTGTCCAACTAGCGTCACCACTGTCTGACCATCCTGGACCTGCTGGATATGTAGCACCTCCAGATACGGGATATTCTCCGTGATCACTAAAATATAATTCCAGTGCAGTTTGGATTTGATGAATGTCATTTTTTCTCTTTGCATCTCTTGCTCTCGATCTGGCAACATTTAAAAAAGAAAGTACTATTGAGGCAAGTAACGCAATGATTGATATGACAACAAGTAGTTCTATAAGTGTAAACGCACGGGTACGATTGTGTGTGTATTTTTTCATGACAACTGTTTTATGGTAGAAATTGTCCAGGTGGAAGTGGGTGTAGTTTGGTTGTTGGGGTATGATTAAATATTCGCAGAATCAGTATTGATAGGAATACGAAAAGTATAGCTATGACGATAAGTACGGGAGTAATATATTTTTCCTCCACACCCATGCTTAATAAAATCTTTGATAGCTGAGAAGTCTGATTCTTTTGAATCTCGCTTTGAGGTCGTATTCTATTGTACTGATCCTCATCAAATTCTACTAATGGCATTGAGATATAATAACATAAGTATTTTTATTTTTATATCGATATAAGTTGCAACCATCCCATTCTTATGCTACTCTACCCCTATGGAAAAAGAGAAAAAAACCAACGAAACAGAGGACAAAACGACCATTTATGAGGTCTCATATGTTCTTCTTCCGTCCCTTGCTATAGAGCAAGTTCCTGCCAAAGCTACATCTATAAAAGAGATGATACAAAAGGCAGGCGGTGCGGTGATTTCTGATGAGAATCCAGTTCTCATTGACCTCGCGTACCCCATGACAAAAGTCGTTTCTACAATCCGTCACAAAGCAACCACAGGGTACTTTGGATGGATCAAATTCGACATGTCAGTGGACGGAATAAGTACAGTAAAGAAATCTCTAGATAGTAACGACGAAATCCTCCGATATCTTATTATTAAAACTGTGCGAGAAAACACTCTTTTGAATGGCAAAATGATGCTCAAGAAAGAGGACAAAATGAAGAGAGAAGATGAAATGGATGGGGAAGTAAGACCAGAAGAAAGTGCATCACCCGAGGAAATAGATAAAAGTATTGACGATTTGGTTGTGGCTTAGTAATTAATATTTATTCTTCAAATTACCATGTTCCTAAACAAAGCAATAATTATCGGAAACTTGACCCGCGACCCTGAGGTTAAGGCACTCCCGTCTGGAATCAAAGTCACTAGTTTCTCTGTTGCAACAAACCGTGTCTGGAAAGATAAAAATGGTGCAAAACAGGAGAGTGTTGATTTTCACAACGTAGTTGTGTTTGGACGTCAGGCAGAGATTGTTGGACAGTATCTCAAAAAGGGTGGATCAGTGCTCGTCGAAGGGCGAATGCAGACTCGCAGTTGGGATGATGCATCGGGTGCTAAAAAGTACCGAACAGAAATCATTGGGGATCGAATCCAGTTCGGTCCACGACCAGGCGGAGCTCCGGCAGGGAACTATGGCGATGCTGCACCAGCTGGCGATGACCACAAAAAGGCACTCGATACGATCGAATATCCAGAGGAAGAGATTAACCCCGAGGACATCCCCTTCTAGTTATTTCTGGTCTTTTTTCCGAATTTTTTCGCCCAGCGTTCCGGTTGTTTCCGCGCAGTACTCGTATGTACAGCTTGATCACAATCCTCACACTGGTCTCAAACTTCGAAAAAAATCCTCAGAAATAACACATTTGGTGACTTATTGAAACTTTAAAAATTATTTAAAATTAAAAAAATGAAACAGTGCTACTTTACTCAAAATAATATCAAATACATCGACTACAAGGATGTTGATTTGCTCAAGAAATTCCTCAATCCGCATGCGCGAATCATCTCTCGCAAGCGAACTGGGGTGACTGCAAAACACCAGCGAAACCTAGCGACTGCGGTTAAACGCGCTCGATTCATGGGATTACTTCCGTTTGTCAGTCGTTAAATTTAGGAATAAATTTGATAAAAAGAATTGCCGAGCGTCTCCGCTCGGCTTTTCGTTGGCTATTCCAGTCGCCCGATATCGAGTGGAACGACCTTTTTGATCAGACTGATCTGTAATGATTTCAAATCACTTGTTTTCATACCGTCGATGATCATCGGGTTTTTGCAGGCGTATGCCGTTCCCTTATCGGGGATGGAATAATACAGTACGAGTTCCCCGAAGGAGAATTCAGATCCTCCCCGATCAATTTTTCCAACAACACGCTGCCCGATTCTCCCTACTCGCCAATCGAGGCTTATCTCAATTGGCTTGCCCTGTTCATCCTTTTTTGTAACAGGGATCCCCCGAAACTTTTCAGCGATTTTCTCGAGATCTGCTCTGGTTAACAATTGCATGATCAGCTCCTTGCACAATAATAATTATTTTATAGATTTAGTCAACAAAAAAACCGCCAGATGGCGGTAATTGTTTTTAGAAACTATTTCCACCAACACGTTCTGCATACTCGCCAGTTTCTGTGTTGATACGGATAATTTCGCCTTCTTTAATGAACATGGGTACCTGGAGTTCTGCGCCGGTTTCCACTTTGACCACTTTTGTACCACCTTGGGCTGTGTTGCCCTTGACTGCTGGGTGTGCCTCGATAACCTGGAGGTCAATTTTGATTGGAATTTTCATACCAATGATCGTGTCATCAAATGAAAGTGCCTGAATGATCGAATCCTTTTTAATGAATTTGGCCTGCACTCCGAGAACACTTTCAGCGATTTTAAATCGATCAGCGGGAACTTCGGGATCACAGAACCAGAACTCACCTTTGTTCTGATAGAGAAATTTTACATCTCGACTCTCGATTTCTGCTTCCTCCACTTTTTCCGAGACGTGGAAAGACCGCTCGGTGACCCGACCCGAGATGAGGTTTTTGAGTTTGGTTGCGTTGACTGGTTTTCGCTGTTGTTTGCGGAATACGTGGGCATCGAGAACTTCCCATGGTTCACCGTCGAGAACTATGTATTTGCGTAACGTGATTTCGTTGTATTCGAGCATTGCCATATGAGTATGAAATTTAAGTGATTAGACAGGGGAAAGTATAGCCTATTTAAGCCATAAAATATAGGTTGACAATAAGTATCAAAGGTGATATAATACAGGAGGAGGGTTGGCATGAAACTCGATAAAGTAGAAAAAGTCCTGCTTACCATAGCAGTAGTCCTGACAGCAGGACTTGGGATCTGGAACGGCGGGCCGGATGGCAAAATATCCAAACCACCCTTCGTCGTGGTGAGCCAATGAAGATCCTTTTCTTTGCTCTGGCATTTGTCCTTTTTTCTGTCGGCTGCATGCTGTACAGCCTTGACAGGTTGCATTTCTAGTTTTTGCTCCTCGTTGACACGCTTGTGTTAGCGAGGAGCTTTGTTTTGCAAAATTATTCCTCACCTCCAGAACTTTCTGCACTTTCACCACCGTTACTTGCAACCACTGATCCGCCATTTTTGTGGAGTTCTGCCCGAATTTCTTTTAGTATTTTATCTGCTACTTTTGGATTGGCTTTCAAAAACTGTCGTGTCGCATCGTATCCACGACCGAGTTTCTCATCACCATATGCATACGATGTTCCAGATTTTTGGATGATTCGCATTTTCTCTCCGAGTGCGATGAGTTCGCCCTCGCGAGAGATACCTTCGTTGTACATGAGATCAAATTCTGTTTGTTTGAATGGTGCCGCCACTTTGTTTTTGACGACTTTGACTCGGATACGTCCGCCCATGATTTCCTCGCCTTTTTTAATCTGAGCGATGCGACGAATGTCGATACGAACAGAAGTGTAAAACTTGAGTGCTTTTCCTCCGGGAGTTGTTTCTGGGTTTCCGAACATAACACCGATTTGCATACGGATTTGGTTTATGAAAATCACCATCGTTTTTGATTTTGCAACAATCGCAGTCAGTTTGCGGAGCGCCTGTGACATGAGGCGGGCTTGTTTGCCCACGTGGTGTGCTCCCATATCACCCTCGATTTCGTCGCGAGGTGTCAGTGCCGCTACAGAGTCAATTACAATGACATCTATTTTGCCCGATCGAACGAGAGACTCGACAATTTCGAGTGCCTGCTCGCCGTTGTCTGGTTGGGAAATGAGCAGCTGATCGATTTTGACACCCAGGCGTCCTGCGTATTCTGGGTCCATAGCATGTTCAGCATCAATGAACGCACAGATACCACCTTGCTTTTGTGATTCTGCAATCACATGCAGAGAGAGCGTCGTTTTTCCAGATGACTCTGGCCCAAAAATTTCAATGATTCGTCCACGTGGAAGTCCACCAACACCGAGTGCAGCGTCGAGTCCAATCGAACCTGTCGAGATCGCATTCACATCTACGTGTGGTTTGTCACCGAGCATCATGATCGAATCGTCACCAAATTTGGTACGAATTTCTCGCAGTGTGTCCTCAACATTTACCTTACCAACCGGTCCCTTATCCTCTTTTGGTGCTTTTTTTGGTTTCATTTAAATAAGTAATTATTTGTAAAAGTAAGTAGATTATATCATATCGGCTTTATGAGTAGCTACAGATATTTTGCAATCGACCAATTGACAGAATAAATAAAAAATGTATAATCGCACCAGGAGAACATGAATATGCGGATGAAAATGTTTTTAGTGAAATTCAAGGACACCAAGGTGGAAAAGGGTCGCTATTGGATCGAATTCGCCCCTAGCAAAAGGGCGATTCACAGAAGTAATACTTCGTCTGTGAAATTTGAGGTGGTAGAAGTTCCTCTCGGTGAAGAACGGAGCGTATACTTGAGTACACTCGCTGACTTGACCAAACGTCGCCATATGCCTAATTGTACGATGGAGAAGGTTATTGCAGGCATTTTGCGTGACACAGTCCAGCTAATTGAAGAAGGGAAAGTGCACCCGG
The DNA here is from genome assembly GCA_040389125.1 of Patescibacteria group bacterium. Lineage (GTDB taxonomy): Bacteria > Patescibacteriota > Minisyncoccia > Phycocordibacterales > DATDWN01 > JAZKAN01. The sequence goes on from JAZKAN010000007.1 coordinate 26,668, forward strand.
AGTATTTCAAATAACGCCTCACTCGCCAGGACAGCGACGGATCAATCCGTCAGTTGTCAGGGGCGGGTTTTTTCGTAAAAAATTCAAACCACCACTCAGTAAATGTTTGAATGCAAGTTTTTTGAGACTGCGGAGGAGATTAGAAAACAGCAAATAATAAAGTTTCAGGAACAAATCTCGTTGAGCAAAGACTTTTTCATCGCATCACGGAATGAGTGAATACATGAGTGCGAGGAAAATTTCTAGAAAGAAATTATTCCGGCGATGAAAAAGTCTTTGGGAGAAAGAGATTTGTAATGAAGATCGTCTGCCCTTCATCAAAAAACTTACATTCAAACATTTGCGAATCAATATTCCTTCAATACAACCTGAATCAGTTTCTGTCTTGATGTTTTGAACTTGTCCTCTGCGTCCAGTTTGATCACATTTCGTCCCGGTGACAACACAAACTTTTCTTTGAAATAGCCATCTTTGTCTGTAAAGATTTTTCTGTCATCCAGGTTGATATACGAGATATTCCGTGCTCTGCCACTAATTTCAATAAGTGGAGAGGTAAATGTGACTCCATTTTCAGGAGTATATATGTCTATTATTGGTCCGCGGATCAATTTTTGAGCTTGGAATAGGGAATATCCTGCAATTACAATAATCACAATAGATACAGATATGAGGCGCAATGTTCCAAGTGCGGTTCGGTGCATGTGATTTTAGAAACTACTCACTTTGGGCCTCGACAGAGTTATTGTCTGTTCTACCTTCCAAAACTTCGCGAGGCTTAGCACCAGAGCCAGGGCCGATCACACCACGCTCCTCCAAAATATCGATGAGTCGTGCTGCGCGAGCGTATCCAATACCGAGTTTGCGCTGGAGATAGGATGTTGATGCCTTGCCTGCTTCGAGGACGGTTTGTCGCGCATCCTCGTACAGATCATCGTCATTTTCCATTTTCTCGTCATCGAGGGTTGCTTCAAAAATCATGTTTTTTGAGTTGCCGCCGGTCATGTCGATTTCACTAGGGATTTCGTTTGCATAGCTGTCGACGAGGTATTTGACCACTGCTTTGGTTTCGGATTCTGAAATGTATGCTGACTGAATACGCTGAGGTTGTGACATTTCGCCGGAGAGGTAGAGCATGTCTCCTGCTCCGAGCAGTTTCTCGGCACCGCTCATATCCAAAATTGTTCGAGAGTCTATCTGGGAAGATACTTGGAGGGCAAGTCGTGACGGAATGTTTGCCTTGATAAGACCAGTAATGACATTTACTGATGGTCGCTGTGTGGAGAGGATGAGATGGATACCAACGGCACGAGACATTTGAGCCAAACGGACGATGGCGGATTCGAGTTCTCGTGGATATGCCTGCATGATGTCGGCAAGTTCGTCAATAATAATGACTATATATGGCATTGTCTCGATTTGTTTTGCGGCTTCGTCACCATCTTTTCTACCCTTTACCTTTTTCAGTTCTGGTTCGACAACATTTTTATGATACGACTCGATGTTTTGAAGTGACTCAGCCTGGAGGATGTCGTATCTCCGATCCATTTCTTTTGCTGCCCACTTGAGCGAGAGGATTGCCTTTTTTGCTTCTGTAATAACTGGCGTGAGTAGGTGAGGAATTTTATTATATAGTGTCAGTTCCACACGTTTTGGATCAACCATTATGAATTTCAGATTGTCCGGCGAGTTTCTATATAATAGTGAAGTAATAACAGCATGGATTGTTACAGATTTTCCAGACCCCGTTGCACCAGCAATGAGGAGGTGCGGAGCTTTGGCTAGATTGCCGAAATATGACATACCAGATATGCCCTTGCCGAGACACATGAGAAGTGGTTTTTCTGAATTTTGAAATTCGGGTGCGCCAAGGAGTGATCCAAGTCCGACTGTTGTTTTGGTGTTGTTTGGAACTTCGATACCTACAAGCGATTTGCCGGGGATCGGTGCTTCGATACGGATTGGGTGTGCGGCGAGTGCGAGGGAGAGGTCCTGCTGATAACCCACGATGCGAGACAGTTTGACGCCTTCGGCTGGTTTGAGTGCGTAGCGGGTGATAGATGGACCAATTGAAATTTCATCCATCTCGACATTGATGCCAAAGTTCGCGAGTGTTCGTTTTATGATATTTGAATTTGCTTTGATATCGCCGACACCTGGTTTGCCCTTATCTTTTTCGAGTAATGAAAGTGGTGGGGGAGTAAATTCCTTACCATTAAATGAAAGTGGGTTGATACCAAATTCCTCCTTTTTCTCATCACTGCCAAACATTTTTTTCTGAGGGGCTACGTTGTCATTTTTCATCTCCTCGGTTTTCATTTCTTTTGAACCTGGTTCTGGGGTTCCACCAATAATTTTAGGTTCGACTGTAATCAAACTGTCATCGGTTTGCAAATCTTTTTTCTTAAATAGGTCTACAATGCATGAAAACAAAAACGGGATATTGAGAGGTGCGTCAAAAATAATAAGAAGGGAAATTATTGCAACGGCGATGAGTATGATTACACTCGCAAATACATCAAACATTTTGATAAATGGCATCGATGTAAAACTACCCACCACACCACCTCTGCCCGGTGAGGCAATATCAATAAGGGATAGACTCGAAATGAAAAAAAGTAAACCGCCGATAGTGTGTGTGACCGCAAGTTTTTTGCGAAGTGATCGAAAAAAGGAGGCACACAGAATAAAGAAAAGAACTGGTAGTAAGTAGTATCCGATACCAAACAAAAAGGTTAAAAGTTCATAGGTTTTTTGTCCGACCATGCCGCCTTTGTTAAACGCAGCGAGAACGAGGAAAATACCAAAAACAAAAAAAATAACAGCGATAATTCCATGCAAAGTTTCTTCCTGAAGATGACTCGTGATCGAGGCGGAATCACTCTCATCCTTTGCTTTCTTATCCTTTTTGTTTTTGCGTGTCATATGCTTGTATTTTAGCAAAGAATAGATGAATTCCCAAACTGGGATAAGCCCTTGCGCAGGTGTCCTTGAGTGACGTATACTAAGGACAATCACTTGACACATATAAAGGACATATGGTATCATATATAAGACATAAATACTGCTTAAATAAGTCCTATAGAAGAGGAGAATCCTCTGGGACATAACATAAGGACACTATGGAATCAGACAAAAATACATCATTGAGTACGCACTCTAAATCACCTGAAATTATCTCATTTTTTGAAAAAGATGGGGACTTTATCTTTGTCTATAAAAAGACAGAAAAACTAGCAACGGCTGTGTATATGATCACCAATCTTTTTGCAGACAATGAACCAATGAAATGGACACTTCGTGAAAAAGTGAATCAGCTGTTGTCTCATACAATCAAATATAAAGACGTGTTTGCGTCAGAGCGAACTGATTTTGTCTTTAATGTAAAAACACGCGTACTAGAAATTATTTCTTTTTTGGAAATATCATCACGTACTGGACTTATTTCAGAGATGAATTTTTCTATTTTAAAACAGGAGTTTTCAAACCTCATTTCCGTTCTAGACACTTCTCGAACAGAGGCCGATGGTTATCGAAACATACTATCAAAAAACTTTTTTGATGTGCCACGATCCAACTCCCTCCCACGTGAAGATGCGCGGAATTCAGATCACGGATCGCACTCCACATCCGTACCTACACATACTCAAACGATCGCACATCAACCTGATATGTCTGTTATAAATAACAGAATGGCATTTCCAAATACTATTGTCTTTAAGAAAAATAATCGTCAAAATATTATCCTCCAATTACTCAAACGAAAGAAAGACCTTACAATAAAAGACATTGCAGAAAACATACGAGATTGCAGTGAGAAAACCATCCAGCGAGAGCTCATCGCTCTCATTAATCTTGGTGTCCTTAAGAAAACTGGTGAGCGAAGATGGAGTAAATATTCCCTCGCGACATCATCTGAATAATATCTGTTTACCTCCCCCAACCTGTTGGATGAAGTAATATTATGCACCGTGATGCGTCTATTTGTATGGAGAGGGGATGAATTTTTTCATCTTTCTCTGTAGCTAGTATTTAACTAGTGATTTATGAATTTATTGACTTTCGTGCTCATTTTTGGAATAATGGGCAGTAGTGGATATATGTGCATTTTGGACCAGCATGTCAGGATTGCCTTGCATGAATATGGCTTAAATAGTCACTTATCCACATACTTAGATTTGTTAGTCTAGGTAAGTGAATATATAATAAATCAGTTCCTTGACAATTTCATATGGATTTCAAATACACGAGATCAAACACTCTCGTGTTCGAAGGTATTTACTGAATTCTTTTTTCTGTCACTCTAGATTCTCATGAAACTCAGACCAAACTCACCAGCTATTTTTTTGTCTTGTGTCGAGTTTGTATATTTTTGTTCGGCTTCACCACCATGTGAAGATGTGAACGAAAATATATAAAAAGCTAAGACAAAAGAATTAGTATGTAGATATGATTTCAAAAACGCATAGTATGTTCATTAGTAAAAATACTTTGATGTTTCTGCGGTCATGTCAAAACATTATTAGTTTTAGTTAATCGTTCCCGATGACTTCTCTCTACACTATTAATAGTAACAATAGAGGAAGTTGTTTTATTAAATACATATGACTTTAACAAAATCACGAGCTGCAAAGCTTGTTGCTGGTCTTGTTGGATTCGCAATGGTTTTCAGCTTTGTTGTTTCAACAGCAGACGCTTTGACTAGTGCAGAAATTCAGGCACAGATCGCAGCATTGCAGGCACAGCTTTCAAGTGTTTCTGGTGGTTCATCTACCGGTTACACATTCAATACGAACTTAACAGTAGGTAGTCGAGGTACTGATGTTATGAATCTCCAAAAGGTTCTTAACATGAGTTCTGACACAATGGTTGCTTCAGTAGGCGCAGGATCACCTGGCTCTGAGACAACATACTTTGGTAACGCTACAAAAGCTGCTGTTATGAAATTCCAGTCAAAATTTGGAATCTCACCAGTTGCAGGTTATGTAGGTGCAATCACTCGAGCTAAACTCAATTCAATGAGTGGCCCAGTAGTAGTTGTTCCTCCAGCTTGTACATCTAACTGTGGTACAACACTTCCAACAGGAGGTAGTCTCATGGTTACTGCTGGATCACAGCCTATGAACTCACTTGCACCACAAAGTGCAGCTCGAATTCCATTTACAACAGTTGTCCTCACAGCAGGATCATCTGATGTAACTGTAAACTCGATCACAGTAGAGCGATCAGGTCTTGCCCAGGATGCAGTATTCTCTGGTATCGTTCTTCTAGACCAGAATGGTCTTCAGATTGGTATCGCAAAGACACTCAACTCAAATCATCAGGCGATGGTTGGTGAGCCATTTGTAATCCAGGCTGGAACATCAAAGGCAGTTACAATTGCAGGTAACATGTCATCAACACTAACTAACTACGCAGGACAGGTAGCTGGTCTCAATGTTGTTGCAGTAAATACAACTGCATCTGTTGCTGGTTCATTCCCTATCATGGGTGCAATGCACACAGTAAATGCATCACTCACACTCGGATCAGCACAGCTCGCTGTATCATCATTTGATCCAAACTCAGCTCAGTCAAAAGAGATTGGAACAACTGGATACAAGTTTGCTGGCGTTCGAGTTACAGCTGGATCTGCAGAGCAGGTCAAGCTTTGGTCAGTTCGATTCAATCAGACCGGATCAGCGTCATCACAAGACCTTACTAACGTAAAGGTATATGTAGATGGTACTGCATACGATACAACTGTTTCTTCTGATGGTAAATACTATTCAGCATTGTTCCCAGGTGGTCTCCTTATTGACAAAGGTAACTCAAAAGACCTTTACATCCAGGGAGATATCGTAGGTTCAAGTGCATCAGGACGAACAGTTCAGTTCGACCTTTACAAGACAACTGATATTTATCTATCAGGTGTAACTTATGGATACGGTATAACTCCAACAGCTTCAAACACTGGTTCAGTTACAACTTCATCTGAATTTACAACGGGTACTCCGTTCTTCAGTGGTTCACTCGTAACTGTTACAGGAGGTTCAGCTACAACTATTCAGAAAGCAACTTCAGTTGCTGCTCAGAACGTTGCAGTAAACGTACCTGGTCAGATTCTCGGTGGATTTACTACAGATATAAAGGGTGAACCTATATCAGTACAGAGTCTTGTGTTCTCAGTTTCAACATCAGCTCCAGTTACAGCACCACTTACCAACGTTACAATCGTTGATCAGAATGGTGCAGTTGTAGCAGGTCCAGTTGATGAAGTAGCTGCAGGTACACTTACATTTACTGACACAGTTACATTCCCAGTAGGACAGAAGACATACACATTGAAGGGTAAACTTGCATCATCATTCTCAAACGGTGCAACAGTTGCAATCACAACTAACCCTTCAACACAGTGGACAAACGTAACAGGACAGACAACTGGTAATTCAATCACGCTTACAAACGGTGCGTTTACAATGAACACAATGACAGTGAAATCAGCGACTCTTGCAGTCTCTGTCTCATCTTCACCTGCAGCACAGTCAATCGTTGCTGGTGGACAGGGTGTTGTACTTGCAAACTACCAGTTTGATGCATCACAGTCAGGGGAGGATGTACGATTCTCCACATTCGCTGTGAACAACAGTGGTTCAACATCAGGACTTTCATCATGTCAGTTGTATGATGGTTCAACACCATTGAACACAGGTTCAAACGTTGTTAATCCTTCAACAGCTACGCCAACATTTACACTCGATTCACAGTTTGTAGTTCCAAAGGGAACAGTCAAAACTTTGACACTCAAGTGTAATGTTGCTTCAGGTGCCGCTGGTCCATTCCAGTTTGGTATCTTGGGTTCACAGATTACTGCACTTTCTGCAACTGGTGTAACATCATCAAACACAGTTGTAGCAACAGGTTCTACAGCAGCAGGTCAAGCACAGTCAGTTGCTAATGGATCACTTGCGGTATCTATTGATCCTTCAACTTCAAACTTTACAACTGTTGCTGCTGGTTCAACTGGCATAACTGTCGGCTCATTCAAGTTCCGACCTTCAAATGAGACTATTAACCTTACAAAGGTTGCACTCGTACTTTCAACAAGTACAGCTGCTGATCTTATGTATGGTAATGTGTCTCTATGGCAAGGTGCTACAAAGATCGGTACAGCATCATTTACAGGTTCAAACTTGGTTGCAACTTCAACTCTTGATACATCTATCACTCTTGCAAAAGACGCAGATACATTTATTACAATAAAGGCTGATCTAGCTAATATTGGAACAAGTGATACTGGTACAGAGGGACGACTTATCAAGATTGACGTTATAAGTGCTGAGGGAACAGGAGTTTCTTCAGGTAACACTTTGACACCTGCTACAGCTGTTGTAGCTGGAGTAAGTGGTGTTCGAATGTTCAAATCATTCCCTACTGTTTCACAAGAAGGGTTTAGTTCAACATTCACTTCATCTGGTCTTCAAGATGGTAGACTTATGAGATTCAAGATTACAGCTGACACCCATGGTCCAGTTAGTATCTCAAATCTTAACTTCACTATCGCAACATCAGGTACAGCATCAACAAACACAAATGTTGGATTAGTCATGCTTAATGTCTACAGTCAGTCTGACTACACTGGTGCTGTTGGCGGTACATTTGGTACAGCTACAGGACAGTTTGGTACTACAACTGCAGCAGGACTTGCAAGTAATCCATCATTGAACTTCTCAGCACTCACAAACCCACTTCAGATTCCAGCTGGAACAACATACTACTTCGAGCTTAAGGGCGCAGTAGCAGGTGTTACAACAGGATCTTCAGTGACAACAACACTCAACGGTGATGCAGCTCCATTGCTTATCCAAGCAAACGGTAGTTCATTTGTTGCATCAACAACTCTTGGTATCATCATTGATCCAGAGAATGACTTTGTGTGGTCTGGAAATGCTACAAGTACTCCGACATTCAGTAGTAATGACTGGTCAAATGGATACGGTATTCCAGGCTTGTCAGCTAGTGGATTCTCAACTACACGTTCACAATAATCACTTGTGTTACTTAGTTTGATGTAAATCAAATGAAAGTAATGATTACAAAAAACACCCGCAAGGGTGTTTTTTGTTGTCTGTAAATATGCTAGTATATTTACATATGCAAATGACAAAAACATCAAAAATAATAACCGTCGTGGTTGTGGCCCTCATACTCGCAGGTCTTGTATTTTTAGTAAAGAAAAACAAGCCGATAACACAGACAGAAAATCCTGGTACAAATACCTTGATTACTGCTACCACAACAGATGGCACAACGGTGAAGATTCAGGGCAACACAAATGGATATACAATTGAGCAGGTTCCCATTATCGAAGGTAAAACTATTCCACAACCAATCCCAGATTTGAACCGCGCAGTTACTGTTTCCGCTGGAGCAGTCATTACTGCAGAGGCAAAAGCTCTGGCTACACAAAAGATTATTATGTTGCAAACACTTCTCAAAAAGGAGCCAACAAATAATCTCAATTGGATTGATCTGGGTATTTACCAAAAGCAAGCCGGGGACTATGATGGTGCAGTTATCTCTTGGAAATATGCAAGCAGACTTTCACCAAAAGATTTTGTTTCTCCTGGAAACCTTGGAAACTTGTATGCCTATTACCTCCACGACAACGCACAGGCTGAAATCTACTACAAAAAGGCGATTGCAAATGGACCGGCGCAGGTATATCTGTACATACAACTTGCAGAGGTGTATCGCGACGTATTTCGGGATCTCGATAGGGCACGAGCGATTGTGAACCAAGGTTTGACTAAAATCCCAAATGATAAAAGTCTCCTCGAATTCCAAGCAAATCTGAAATAATTCAAAATCTCGTTGAGACAATACTTTTCCGGCACATCGCGGAATGAGTGAATACATGAGCGCGAGGAAAAATCCCAGCAGGGATTTATTCCGGTGACGGAAAAGTATTGTTGAAAGAGAGATTTTGAGTTTATACTATCCATTTGCTATACTATATCTATGTCGCAATATTTTGATAAGGATTTTTTCAGGCTACTGTCTCGCTTTATCATAATCATCATTGCGAGTTGCCTTATTATCCTCGGAACTCGGATGTACGAAGTGCATAATCGGTCCGTGGATCCCGAAACACAAACGGCTACTTCAAACAATTAACGCCTTCATCGTATGGAGGCTTTTTTGTAGCCAATTTATTCATTTATATATACACATGAAATCACACTCAGCACTTTTCCTCGCTATCGCATTTCTCGCTCTACCAGTTAGTACACATGCAGAAATATATATAAATGAGATTATGTACGACTTATCGGGAACCGATACGGGACGTGAATGGGTTGAAATATATAATAACGGCTCTAGTTCTGTAGATATTACTGGTTGGAAGTTCCAGGAGTCTCCGTCTGCAAGTAATCACGTCCTCACGCAAATACAAGGTGTGTCTGTAATCCCAGCGGGCGGATTTGCGGTGATTGCTGTAGATCCTACAAAATTTCTCCTGGACTGGCCTACATTTTCCAGCAATCTATTCAAAGCATCATTTTCATCTCTCAATAACACTGGTTCAACAATAGTTTTGAAAGACAATACTCCTGCTGTTCCTGTTGTGAAAGATCAAGTTGTATATACATCGGATCAAGGGGCATCCGGTGATGGAAATAGTCTTCAGAAAAATGGATCCACATGGATACCGGCAGCTCCTACTCCTGGAACTGCAAACAGTGCAGTAGCTGTCACTCCATCTGCGGGGGATTCAAACGCGAGCACTACTCCTCCTGTGACAGATACGACCGATACCACCCCGACAACAACAAGTAGTAGTGGATCATCTGCTCATTCGAGTCCCGCACCGCTGAGTACTATAAATGAGAAAATCGAATTTGAAGTATCGGCAGGAAGATCGAGACTGAGTACGGTTGGAAATACTATTATGTTCCGAGCTTCTGTGACAAAATCAGAAAATATCTCAGAGAGAAATACAGGATACACCTGGTCCTTTGGAGATGGAATGACGGCTCAAGGTGATATTGTAAATCATGCGTACCGGTTTGGGGGAGACTACACGGTAGTGTTGAATGCGACAAACGGGGATAAGCTTGCTGTGGACAGAGTGGCGGTCAAGATTACAGAGCCAATAATCACGCTACAACGAGTTGAGCAGGGTGTGGAATTGTCGAATAAATCAGGGAGTGAAATAAATCTTGAAGGATGGAAATTGGTGTCTGGAGTCCGCGAATTTATTTTTCCAAAAGATACTATTGTGGGCGGTAATAAGAAAATTGTATTTGGTGACGATGTCACACATCTCAATGCTGACACTCTCAGTCTGGTAAACCCTCTTGGAAAGGAGTTTGCGGTACTTGTACCAATACTACCCACATCTGTGGTTAAAGATACGAAAGTATCAACAACCACAACTCCAATCGATGTGATCGCTGTTGCAACTGAAATTGAAAACCTCAAACTAGAGCTCGCAGATATGTCGCTCCCGGCTCAAGACAATTCAGATACATCTTTTGTTATGGTGAAACCATCTACATTTCCCGACCCAGTTGCCAAGTCGGATGAAAAAGTCCCTGATTCTATTACATCAGCAACATCTTCACAGCTAGGAAATGTGGTAGAGATTTTTAAAGCTCCAGAATCACAAGGTTTGGTCAGTCGGATGTTTGCCTGGCCAATCTCCGGATTCAATTTTATCCGACATTTATTCGTCGAGGAATAGTTTGACAAAATTCCAAATTCATATACTGTATTGTAATAAGGTCAAAGACAGCAGATGCCTCTAGTGGCTTAATATTCTGCCGAGATAATTATCATTTCGCCTCTCTGTCTCCTTACAGGAGCAGTACACCTTGTCGATTTTTTACTTCGCATTAGCTCGTAAAAACTCAGGCAAGGTCTTGCGAAATGATAACATCATTTCTCACCTTAGGTCGTATTATTCGTTCACTTACATATTACATGGCATTAAATAAAGAAAAGAAGGGAGAAATTCTCTCTAAACTCAAAGGAATTGCAAAAGATTCTGGATCAGTTGTGTTCATAAACTTTCACGGTCTGACTATGCCTGACCTCTCTGGGATTCGAAAGTCTCTCACTGATAAAGGTATTGGATACATGGTTGCAAAGAAGACACTCATCAAGAAAGCTTTTACAGAAGGGGGTTTCACGGGAGAGATAGCAGACCTTCCAGGAGAGCTCGCAATCGTTTCTGGCAAAGATATGTTGGACCCCGCAAGAGAGATCTACGAGTTTCAGAAAAAACTCGACAAGAAAATCTCGATTCTCGGTGGAGTATTTGAGGGTAAATTCATGAGTCAAAGTGAAATGGTAACTGTGGCACAAATCCCAGGTCTGGAGATGCTTCACGCTCAGTTTGTAAACCTCATCAACTCTCCAATTCAGAGACTGGTTGTCGGACTGAATGCAATTGCGGAAAAGAAAAGTTAATCATTATCACATTTAAAAATTTAAATTATCATTATGGACGAAACAAAAGTAACAGTAGAAACTCCAGCAAAGTTCAAGACTATCGTTTCAGCTATTGAAACAATGTCAGTTCTCGACTTGCACGAGCTCGTAAAGCATTTAGAAGAGAAGTTTGGTGTATCAGCAGCGGCGGTTGCAGTTGCAGCTCCAGCAGGTGGGTCAGCAGCAGGCGCAGCAGATGAGAAGACTTCATTTAACGTAGAACTCACAGATGGTGGTGCGACAAAAATCGCAGTTATCAAGGTTGTGAAAGAAGTTTTGGGTCTCGGTCTCAAGGAATCAAAAGATCTCGTTGACGCAGCTCCAAGTATGCTCAAGGAAGGAATGAAGAAAGAAGACGCAGACAAATTCAAGAAACAATTGGAAGAGGCAGGGGCAAAAGTGACACTAAAATAAACGAAGTTTATTTTAAGACACGTTGCCGGCCGGAGCGGTCTACAGTCTCACCAGAGACTGTCGCGAGGCAGGGTCGTGGAATTTTGCGAGCGACGGCGAGCAAAATATCCCTGACCTAAGGTTACATTGAAGTAATCACTTCAAAAATATAAACGAAGAAGCTCGGGATACGATCTGCATCCCGAGCTTTTTGCTACCACTTTCCCGATTTGAAATTGTGCTGATATTGCAAGAACTTAATGGTTTCCTGAACCCACTCTTTGATACTGAATGAGTGGTGTGCTTCAACGAAATGGAGTCTGAGTTTCTTGTCTATGCGTAAGTTTCTCTTTATATACTTCCAGCAGAGCCGAACGCGGGGCATGTGACCTTTATTTGTTGAGATATAAACATGAATCTCGTCTTCTCCGAAAGAAAACATCGCCGCGATTCGGATAGCTGCTTGGCGGGTTTCCTCAAGTGTGCCCCAAGCAGTCGGAGACCAGGAAATCAAGATTTGTTGATGAAATCCGATTGACTGTTTGTAGATATAGTTACACATTTGATACGCCAACGATTCAGGCGCCTCCTCTACTGGTTTTGCTGGACTTTCTTTGCTATACCCAGCTGTCAGAATGAAATTGGGTTCTTTGATATCGAGGCTTCTAACGACATCCAATAAAGCATCACAACGAGCCTTTGTTCCATGTCCGGTCTTTTCGGAGATTCTGTCGTACGCATAGGGAACAAAAAAAGTTTTTGGCACTTATACACCTCTAGTCACTACTTTACGATTTTTTTGTCTAAAGTCAATCTATCGCATTTGTTTTCAAAAAAGACTATAATGACTAGGAATCAAATCTCGTTGAGACAATACTTTTCCGGCACATCGCGGAATGAGTGAATACATGAGCGCGAGGAAAAATCCCAGTAGGGATTTATTCCGGTGACGGAAAAGTATTGTTGAGAAAGAGATTTTGACCACATCACCCTTTATGGAAACATTATCGAAATTATTCGGCAGTGAAAACAAAGTCAAAATCATGCGACTGTTTTTGTTCAACCCAGAAACAGTATTCGACACAAATGACATTGCAGAGCGTACAAAGGCAGATACATCCAAAGTTCGCCGTGAACTGACCAACATAGAAAAAACTGGTCTCATCAAGCGTAAAACCGCTCGCAGCGGTCGCAAAGGATTCGCGCTCAATACACAATTCCTCTACCTAACACAACTTCAAAACTTTCTCATAAACGTAGAACCGCTCCAGCCAAAGGAAATCGTAAGCAGACTGACTAAACTCGGAGCAATTAAACTTATTCTAACTGCAGGTGTATTCATCCAAGAACCCGAAAGTAGGGTGGACCTCCTCATAATAGGTGATCATATCAAAAAGGCAGCACTCGATAACACAATCAAAACCCTGGAGGCAGAAATAGGCAAAGAACTCCGATATGCACACTTTACGACTGACGACTTCAAATACCGTCTCAGCATGTGCGATAAACTGACTCGAGACATATTGGACTATCCACATAAAAAGATACTCAACAGGCTTGGCATGATATAGCTGTATGGTATAATTGCAGTATTATTATTTTAAATAGTTTATATGATTGTATCTACATTCGGTGATAAATTAGCAAGCTCTTTTCAGGGATTGTGGCTCGGAGTAATCCAGTTCATTCCAAACTTAATAGTGGCACTGGTCATTGTTTTGATTGGATGGGCGATCGGAGTACTTGTGGCAAAAGCAGTTGCACAGTTCATGAGATCAATAAAGTTTGATGAGGCACTCCGAAAAGCAGGATTTGAAGAAGTTGTTCGAAAAGCAGGACTCAACCTTAATTCAGGTAAATTCCTCGGCAAACTCCTTCAGTATTTTATTGTTGTAGTATTTTTGATTGCAAGTTTTGATGTTCTCGGACTGACACAGGTCACCGCATTCTTGCAGCAGGTAGTTATTGGATATTTGCCCCAGCTTATTATCGCTGTACTTATCCTCCTCGTTGGTGGTGTAGTCGGTGATGTGATGGCTCGTATCGTTTCAGCATCATCACGCACTGCAGGACTTACATCTGCAAATTTCCTCGGTACTGTGACAAAGTGGGGAGTATGGATTTTTGCTCTTCTCGTCGCTCTCGCACAGATGGGAATCGCAGGTGCATTTATTCAGACGCTCTTTACAGGATTTGTAGTTGCAGTATCACTTGCACTCGGACTTTCATTTGGTCTTGGTGGACAAAATGCAGCAGCTCGAACAATCGAGAAAATTCAGCAGGATATCGCACACAAACAGTAGACTTGAAGTGTGGATAACTTTTAGTAAAACACCTCCAGATGGAGGTGTTTTACTTCATGAAGTTTTAGTGGACAAGTTTTTTATTTTCTGTAAGAATTATGGATGGAGGGTGAATATGACCAGGCAGACAGCAAACGACCTGATCGTTGACCTAAGGACCAAAGCAGTTTATAGTCATCAACAGAAAGTTGACTTTTTTCGAGGACTTACTGATATGTTTGAAATGCTGGTATTAAGAGCAGTCAATCAAGGACAAAGATTGCTCGCAACGCCAGCACTAGAATATCATCGGGAGTTCAAAGCTTTTTTCGAGACTGTCCCGATTATCACTCAACGCGATACTTTGCCATTCGTTATGGTCTTGTATCGCAAATGCTATGTCTCTCCTAAGCTTACCGTCAAAGAGAGGAGATGGTTCCAGAAAAACCTGGACGAATTTCAGGCTAAACTGGAAATGCGTCGAGGCTTTAACCCGACCTGTGAGTTTGATGCGGATCCGGCGGTCGTTCGTGCATTCAAAGATGTGATATGCCCATCTGGACGCTAACCATCGCCCCTGTGATTCACCCAAGTTCCAAAGGCCTGACCGACTTGATCTCGGCGGGCTTTTTGCTTGTCAAAATGTGGGTAAATTTTATTGATAAGGCTATAATGGTAACGTAATATTCCCGCCCCAAAACTTTGTTAACCTTCGGTAAAAAAGTCTTTGGTGCCTGATTTTTGTGGTGCAAAAATCAAATTTGACAAAGAATTTGATTCGTATATACTACCTAGCATTACTGAATATGTTGAATTTTCACTTAACTTTAGAGCGGTATAGATAACCCTTTTTAAGGTGTTGTCCGAAAACCCGCCCTCAAGGCGGGCTTTCGTTTAGAAAGCCCGCAAGTGAATATCCAGAACTGCTTGTAAATTGACAATTTCATGCCACCGCACTTCGTTTTCGGAGGTCTTTATGGTGCAGGTGGATGTAGGTAAAAGTAAAAATTGAAGCAAACATCTTGTTGCGTATTTCATTATATGTAACAGGATAAAGTAAGGACGAGGGGACGGTCAGTGGTGACTGTTCTCTCGTCGGTGGTATTTAAATTTCCTAATGGGAAATTTAAGAGCATATGGTGGATGCCTAGACTCAAAATGGCGATGAAAGACGTAGCATGGCTGCGATAAGTTTCGGGGAGGTGCCTAGCAACCTTTGATCCGAAAATCTCTGAATGGGGAAACCTACTGACTTTTGTCAGTTGCTTACGAATTACGTAAGTAGCATACCCGGGGAAGTAAAACATTTCAGTACCCGGAGGAAAATAAAACAATGTTCGCAAGAACGATATTCCGTTAGTAGCGGCGAGCGAAAACGGAAGAGCCCAAACCTATGGTCGCAAGACTGTGGGGGTTGTAAGGTAAAAACGTCGTAATTTATTATGAGAGAAGTTACAAAATTTTGTGTTAGTTTAATGCTCTGGAAAGTGCAACCCTAGAGGGTAATAGTCCCGTAAGCGAAAACACAAAATCTTCTTTGTTTTTATTCTTGAGTACCTCGAGACACGAATAGCTCGGGGGAATCTGCCGGTACTAACCGGTAAGGCTAAATACATTTTGAG
>JAZKAN010000008.1:0-1059 GCA_040389125.1 Patescibacteria group bacterium
TGTTAGTTCAATAAGTAAGTGCACCACTTCTCTGTAATACCTCAAGCGGTGTTTTCCAGCCAAGTCTTTTTCTGGGCCTGGTGTTTAACGCGTATTCCACTTGCCTGACATCCTCATCTGAGATTTTGGCAAAATCAGTACCTTTGGGAAAATACCACCTTACCAATCCATTGACGTTTTCGTTTGACCCTCGTTCCCAGGATGAGTAGGGGTGGGCAAAAAATACTTTCATTCCAGTCTGTTGTTCTAGTTCCTGCCAATGCTGCATCTCAGAGCCATTGTCTGTGGTTAAAGTTTTTTGTAACCGTTTTGGCATGCTAGTTAAGCGCTCAACCATAACCCTGCAGGTTGTCCCAGCTGTTTTGTCAGGCAATTTTGAAAGCAATACAAATCCACTCTTCCTTTCCAGAAGAGAATTTAATCCGGTATTACTTCCTTTCCTTGATTCAATAGTATCTCCCTCCCAGTCACCAAAGCGGGACCTACGATTAACTACAGCAGGCCGAGTTTCAATTGATGGGGCTTTTGGCCTGAAAATACGTTGGTATCTACGCATTCCGTGTTTTTGTCTTCGTTTGTGCCTGCGCTTTAAGTACACCCTCAAGTCTTCTTTACCGGGTTTTAAATATCCATGCCCCTGGGCATGGATTTGTGCGTAAATATACTGGTAGATAGCTTCATGAGAAATTTTGCTACCCACTTTTTTCTTAGCAGTACCTGCGATTTGCTCCGGAGACAGTCCACCTTTTAGTCCTTTTACTACATAATCTCTTAATCTGTCATTCTTAAGCCGGTCAACTCTTCCACGGCTTTTTCGTTTGAGGATTGCCCGCTCATGGGCAAGTCTTGGAGTGTACCTGTTATGTTGTTTGGGTAGGTTTCTTTTAATTTCCCGGACTACTGACGAATGGGAACGGCATAACTCCCTGGCAATTGACCTTATGGACCGCTTTTCCCAGAGCATATGCTGTATTGTTTCCCGTTCCTCAACTGAAAAATGTTGGTATGGCATACCCCCAGCTTACCAGCAAAGTGGTGCACTTGGGGGTTGAATGTACA